>NZ_JBYIQP010000087.1:0-28421 GCF_057707665.1 Actinacidiphila sp. bgisy167
CCAGCAGAGGAGGCCCGCTCCGGAGCGACATGACCGTTCTGGAGCAGTCAGCGCTCCACCGAGTTGCAGGCTGCCGGGTCGAGTAGGCGACGCCGCAGTCCTCCACATTGCTACGCCAAGCGATCACGCTCGAAGCTCAGGGTCATGATTGCTGCTGCGACGATTCTTGTAGGCGTAGCCGGGTATCTGGTGGCACCCAACCCTCTGGGCCGGCGCACGGCTTCCCCCACTGCTCCTACACCGCAGTCTGGAGGCCGGCGCCAAACGCGGCCTGTCAGCCGCGGCTGCATCCGGCGTGCCCACATCCGCCGCAGAAGCCGCCGCGGTTGCAGCTGCATGGGCAAGCTCCAACAGGGCGCCGGGGTGCGAACGGCAGCGGGGTGTCCAGTTCAGCGGCGCGCGCAGTCGGGGGCGCGGGCGGCTGGCCATCCGGCTGCACGGGGGCGGTGGTGGAAGCGTTCTGGCAGGTGTTCGGCGTGGCAGCGTCGTGGGCATGGTTGGTGGGGTTGGCGGTCATTGGCTCTCGTTCCTGTTGTACGGGGTTGTTCGGGCGTGGTTGGCCGGGTGACTCGGTGCCTTGAGCTGGAGGCGTTCCGGGGCCGCGGCGTCCGGCGGACGGCGCGGCCCCGGGTCAGATGCGGGCGGTCGCGAGGGCAGTGGTGGCGGCCGCGCCGATTGCGGCGGCGGCGTGGGCGGGGTGGGCGAGTTCGAGGAGGGTGGCGCCGGGGAGAGGGCGGGGGTCGGGGGCGAAGGCGAGCCACAGCACCGCGCATCCGGCGGCGCGGAGAGCTTTGATGCGCTCGGCGGCGGGGGCGGTTTCGCGGGGGCGGTAGTAGCCGTCGGAGGCGATGACGAGGAGCCGTCCGCGTCCGGGGTGGGTCAGTTCGAGGCGGGCGCTGAGGGCGTCGATGGCTTCGGCGAGGCTGTGGCCCAGGCCGGTGGCGGCGAACTCGGTGACCTGGGCCGGTGCGCGGCCGGGGGCGGTGATGGCGGTCAGGGATGCGTCGTAGGCGACGGTGGCAGCGTGGGAGTCCGGGTCGGTCAGTGCGGTGGCTTTGGCGAGGATCCATGCGGCGGAGGCGATGGGGGTGGTGGCGGCCTTCATGGAACCGGAGACGTCGACGGCGATGCCCACCCGCAGGGGTGGTGCCGGGGCAGGGCGATGCTGGGTGCGAGTCCAGGGCAGGGCGGTGGGGGTGGCGCCTGCGGCTTTCTGGGCGTCCCGGGCGAGGGCGCCGCGCATGTTGAGGCGGCCGGGCGGCACTGCCGAGGCGCTGCGGATGGCAACGGGTTCGCGGTAGGCGGCGGCCCGGAGTGCGCGGGCGAGTTGTCCGGCGGCGGACTTCTCGGCCGCCGTGGGTGGCCGGGTGCCGGCCACCGGCGATACCAGCTTGACGCCGCTGGGCAGCGTGCCGGGGGTGTGGGGACGGGCGCCGGGGGCGAATACCTTGTCGGCTGTTGCGGCGGCGCGCCGGTCATGTGCGGCCTGCGCTGCTTTGGCCTGCACGCGGGCGGTCCGGGCGACATCGACCCGTGCTGCAGCGTTGGCCCGTGCGGTGTCGTTCGCTTGTACGGCGCCCACGACCTTGCCGACGGCTTCGGCCAGTTCACCGGCGTGTCCGTCAGCCGGGCCGGGAGCGGGCTCCGGCCCTGTGGGATCGGCACCGAGGACTTCACACCAGGCGCGGGCGTGGGCGAGCATCGTCTGCTCGTCGTGGTCGCCAGTGCCGTGGGCGGCGGTCCAGATCGCGGCGATGGTGTCCAGGAGGTCGGTGCCGAGGATGCCGGTGACGGCGGTTTCCACGGGTTCGGTCTCGTCGGGGTCGAGGATTCCGGCGTCGCGCCGGGCGAGGAGCAGTCCCGCGGCGTAGGCGGCACGCCATCGGTCGGTGGGGGTCTGCGCGGTGAACTCGTCCAGAAGCAGGGTGTGGACGGCGGCGCGCAGATAGGGGCGGTCACCAGAGCGGCGGGTGAGGTGGGCGTGTTCGGCGCGGGATTCCTCCAGCATGTCCGCCGCCGCGTGAAGGGCGGTGCCACGCAGGGCAGGTGGGGTGTTCCAGTGGCTGTGGGCGGCGTGGGCGGCTTCATGAACCAGGGCACCCCAGGCCAGCGGATAACGTTCCTCGTCGCCGAGTCGGGCCGGATTGATGGTGGCCGGGCGGTGCGGGGCGAAGAGGGCGGCGTCGATTTCCAGGGCGGCCGTCGCGGGGAAGAAGGCGGCAGGGGCACCAGAGCGGGTGCCGTGCTGACAGGTGACGATCACGTCCTCACGTTCGGCAAGTTCGGGCAGGCGGTCGGTGAGTGCGGCGGAGATCCGCAGCCAGTGCCCGGATTGCGGGGCGGGGCACGGTTCGTAGGCGGGGCCGCCGTCGTCCTCCCACCGGCAGACCGCCGACTCGGCTTCGGTCACCGCAGGTGGGGTGTGCTGGACGTGGGCGGTGTGGGCGTGTGCGGGCATGGCGGTTCGGTCCTTTCTCAAAGGATCAAGCGGGATTGGGGGTCCGGCCCGCCGCCGGTGGGCGGCGGGCCGGGACCGGAGGTCAGAGCTGGCGGCCCAGGGCCAGAGCGGTGACGGGCCTGCCGAGCGCTTTAGCGACGATTTCGGCGACCGTGTCGCGGTCCTCCAGGGGTGCGATGCCTACGAGGTTGGCGAAGGCGGCGTCGTTGCCGAGGACGTCTGCGATCTTCTGGAACGCGATCAGTTCCCGTAGTTGCGGAGCCCAACCGAGTTCCCCGGCCTGCTGACCCATGGCGAGGTGCCGGGCGATCCGCACCGCCGTCCGGTTGACCTTCAAGGCGGCGGCGAGGTCGTAGTCGGAGCCCACCTGGATCTGCACGCTGAACCGGCTGGCGAGGGCTTCGGTGAGGACCGCGCCGTGCACGCCCGGGTTGTGACCGGCGATGACGTAGAAGCCGTCGGCGGCCGTGATCGTCTCGCCCTTGTGCGCCTTGACCTGGATCTGCCTGCGTCCGTCCATCGCCGGATACAAGGCGGCCAGCACCTTCGGCGAGATCAGTGTCGCGTCGTCGAGGAGCAGGGCCCGGCCCTCCTGCATCGCCGTGACCAGCGGACCGTAGATGAACTCGTAACCGCCGTGCTGGGCTTGGGTGTATTCGCCGATCAGGTCGCCGACCGTGGTGTCTCCGTCCCCCGCGACGGTGATCAGGTCGGGGAAGGCGGCCTCGATCAGGGAGGTCTTCCCCGTGCCCGGGGGGCCGTACAGCAGAACCGGCACGCTCGCCTCGCGTAGTTTGCACAGCGCCTCGACATCGGGGAGGTCGGCCAGTGCCCGAGGGTGGTAGGGCTGTCCGTTGGGGCGCATGACGGGGGCGGGTCGCCCGCCGGGTTGCGGACGCGGCGGTGCCACTGGCGCGGCTTGGGGCGGGACCGGTGCGCCTGGTCCGTGGGCGGTGGACGCCCGGGGGGCTTGCTGCGCAGCGGCGGCGGTCGTGGGTGTGGCCTGGTATGTGCGTGGCTGGGTGCCGATCCGCTCAGCCTCGCCCCGCGCGACCAGCGTTTCGCAGGCGTTGCCGACCGCGCCTCCGGAATGCCCGAGTGTCCGGGCGAGTTCCGTGACGGTGAAGTGTCCGGCTGTGTTACCGGCGAGGACCTGGGCGATCCGGGCGCGCAGCTCCCCCGGGCGGGCCTTCGGCCCCGGCGAGGCGGAGGATGCGGCGGCTGCAGGCTGGGGTGCGGTCGTCATCGCAGGGATTCCCTTTCGTACGTGGTGGCAGGCAGGCGGATCGGGGGTGCGGGGTGCTCTGTCACCGGTCGGCGGGCGGAGTCTGCGGCGGCACGCTGGGCCGCCGAGGCGGGTGAAGAGGGGGGTCCTGCGGCTTGCGGGGTCGGGGGATGCGGGGAATGACGCGGGCGTTGTCGTCGTCCGCACTGCGGGCGACCCGCGCCTCGGACGCAATCACCATCCCGGTAAGCGCTGGGCACCGATCGCACGTCTTGACTTCGCCGGTGAATTCCATTCCAATTCCTCCGAATTTTGGCCGCACTCCACCCGAGGTGAAAGTCGCGTGAAGTTTCGGGAGATTCGCCACCTCCCGCCCCCCTTGATGCAATTCAAATATATCTCGACACACGGAACTCCTGAAGCGGAATACAGGCTGGGAAATGCTGGAATTCTCGTGAATTGACGACGCTTGGCGTCGTGGAATTGGGGCAGCACGAGGGGTTTGGTCGTGAAATGGCAAGACGTCGACCGATCCGCAGTCGGTTCTACCTGCGACGCGGCCCGGCAACACGGCCCGGCAACACGGCCCGGCAACACGGCCCGGCAACACGGCCCGGCAACACGGCCCGGCAACACGGCCCGGCAACACGGCCCGGCAACACGGCGTCACCCTCGGCTTCGCCTGGGTGACGCCGCGTCTGCCCTGGGGTCGGCGAAGGGAAAGGTGGGGATGGGATGCGGATGTGAGGGGACGGTGTGGGCACTGACGCGACATCGCACGGCAGGCAGGCGGGGGCCGACGTCCGCAGATCGGGGCAGAGACTTGCACCGATATGCAGTCGGCCCGGTCGGCCAGGGGCAGTTCAGGCCCTGACCTGCGGCTTCGGGCCGGCCAGGGGTGTCCTGCCCAAGCAGGACACCCGAGTCGACGGGGATGGCTGGACGACTCTGAGGACGGGGTGCGGGCCTGACGACTCCGTGGCCGGCGGTTCGTCAGCGGGCGGCGGCGGGGTGGTGCCGACGCCTCAGGAGAGCGGTGGTGACCGGGTCAGGATCGACCTCGATGTCTGCCAGCCGTCTGGTCAGGAGCTGGTAGGTGCGCTGGGCGGCGTCGTCACGGCCTGCGGCAAGTTGGAGGCGGATGATGCGCTGATAGACGGGCTCGTTGTACGGGTCCCAGTCGGCGGCCTTGTCCAGTAGCGCGAGAGCCTGGTCCGGGTCGCCAGCGTTGAGAGTGGCGGTGTGGTCGGCCAGGAGGACGAGGGCGTCGACGGCTTTGCGGTGGAGGGTTTCGCGCAGGCCGTCGGCCCAGGTGTAGTCGGCTCCTTCGCACAGAGGGCCTCCGTATGCGTCGACCGCAGCCTGGAGGCTGGTGGCGCGCTCGGCCTCGTCTCGGCCGGCTGTCGCCCCCCGGAGCATGTCGAGGAAGGTCTCGACGTCGGTGGAGATGAGGACCGGGTCGAGGCGGATGCGGTCGCCCGAGCGTACGAGGAAGGCCGCCTGGTGCGCTCCGGTGGCCTGGCGGAGGCTGCGTCTTACGGCCCGACGTAGATTGCCCAGTTCCCTGTTGGCCTGCTCGGGATCGGCCGACATGCGTAGGTGCTCGACGATTTCTTCCCCGCGGATTCCACGGGGGTGCGCGGCCAGCAGGGCGATGAATTCCCGGGCCTGTCCTCGCAGACCGAACCCGAATTCCTTTCCTGTCGATCCCGCGTAGATGCGAAATCCACCGAGCAGGCGCACCGTCACGGGCTTTCTCGGATCTTCCGCATGCCCTGTCTGCCGTGACAAGGCAGTGGTGGTGGAATTATGCACTGCCGCAAAATCTCGGTCTGCAGTGGGTGGAGTAGGCGGAGGAATAGGAACGATGTGGACGGGCTGCCGCTGATCGCGGCGTTCCACCGACGGAGTGCGGTCGTGAGCGCTGTGAAGGACGTCGAGTAGTTCGCTCGCCGGATGGGGAGCGAGGGTGAACAGGTTGACGTCGCGAAGTGCCGGGACGTCGGCCGGGTTGCTCGGAGTGAGAGTTCCGTCGGTTGTAACGCAGGCATGGTGAGGCCAGTCGTCCGTGCCCAGGACGATGACGGCGAGAACACCCGGGGCACAGCGATGGGCAACGGCGCCAAGTCGGTCGCGGGTGTCCGGGTGGTCATCCGCGAGCAGGATCGACATCGGCGGCGAAGGACGGTCCGGCTCGGGGGCGTGGTCGTGGTCGTCGCCTGTGTCGGCGAGGCGAGCGTGGTGCAAGAGGGACTGTTCGACCAGGTCCAGGGCGTGTTCGCAGTCGCGGGTCAGGGTGCAGGCAGCGAGGCCGCCGTCGGTGTCGATCTGCAGGCGGGCGGCTGCGGCGGTGGGGATCAGCAGGCGGGCGCGCGGAGGCTCCGGGCGCAGGCGTTGCGCGGCGCCGAGAACAGCGATGGCCAGGGCGCGTGCGGCAGCGTCCGCTCCCGGACCGCTCCAAGCGATTCCTCCGGGGACTGCGAGGGCGTCGACGGAGATTTCGCGGCCGCCGCGGGTCGCGCACATGACGGCTCCGGGCGCGGCCGGTTCGGCAGGAGCGGAATGCCGTGTCAGCGTGCCTTCCGAGTCGTTCTCCTCGTGTGCCTGGGCGAGGAAGGCCGTGTTGGCCATATGAACGGCCCTGGGCAGCGGGCGTGGCGGCGGGGCGGTGAGGTCCGGTTGCCGTCGGCGGCGTTGGTGGGCGCGGGCGAACGCCAGGGCGGTGGCGATGCCGGCGGCTGTGGTGATGCCGATGGCCGACGCAGCCCCGACGCCGATGGTGACGGACCGAGCGGCGACAGGGTGGGCCCTCTCCGAGGCACTGGGGCGTTGCTCGTCGCGGGTTTCCGCGGCTTCGTCTCCGGCAGGGCGCGGCGCGTCTGAAGCCGAGGGCTGGTGGGATGAAGGCCGGTCGTCGTCTGCGGCAGCGGACGGCGCCTCGGGGCGCGGCCGAGCGGGGGCAGTTGGCTGTTCGGCACGGGCAGGGAGGCGTAGGACCCAGCCCGGGTGGATGTCGTCGGGGTCGCTGAGGCGTCGACCGTCTGCCTGAACCTGCCCGTGGTTGAGCTTGTAGATCCGCGGCCAGAGCAGTGGATCACCGAGGTGCGCGCGGGCGATGTCCCAGAGGGTGTCGCCGGGCGCGACCACGTAGGGGACGGTGAGATTCTCGGCAGGTAGACGGGTCGTCTCAGCGCGGGTCGGTGCGCTCGGATGGCGTGGTGCGGCGGCCTGCGTAGCGGGCCGGAGTCCCGCCGTGCCGTCGGCCGGAGATGCCTGGGCGGGAGCAGGGTGCCAGGCTGCGGCCCAGGACACCAGAAGGGTGCCGATGAGCAGTGCGGCGGCGGCGCGGTGCGCGGGCAGGGTGCGGGCGTGGTCGCGGAGCAACGCCTGGTTGCGGCGAAGGAGGGACAGGTGCCGGAGCGTCCAGGCGGCTTCTGCGGAGAGGCTGATGAGGAAGGCCGCCCAGCACGCCCAACCGACCAGGGCCAGGAGTTCGACGACCAGAGTGTCGCTGAGCGGTTGTGCAAGGCGTCCCAGCAAGTCCCTTGCAGAGAACGCTGGTTCAGGCCAGGGAATTCCCACAGCGGCGACCAGCACGCTGGGCACTCCGGCGACGACGAGAAGGAGGGCGGTGGCCGAGGCAGTGAGCCGTACGAAGGCGCGCAGTCGGCCGGGCACGACGGGGGTGAAGGTACTCACGGTCTCGGCTCCTGGCGCGTCCAAGGCGTGGTGATGCCGCGTTCGGGGCGGGCGGTGGCCTCGGCCGTGGTCGCCAGCTCGCGGATGCCGACCAGCGAAAGGATCTGCGTGCGTTGCCGGTGCGTCACGGTCACGGTGACGGTGTCGCCGTCCGTGTGGACGCGGCCGCTGTTCCCGGTGGCCTGGACGTAGTCGCGGGCTGCGGCTGCGGCGCGCTGCCGGTCGAGGCGAATGCGTTGGGTGGCGCGCAGATACGCGAGGTCGATCTGCTGTGAGCCGCTGCGGGCAGCCTCCTGAGCGGCGTCCGCTGCGGCGACCTTGCCGGCCAGCGCGAGCCCGCCGTCGAGGACCAGCCCCGCGAACAGGAACAGACCCGCGATGGCGATCACCACCATCGCGGTGGTCTGCCCGCCGTCCCCTCGCCTCCACGAGCGATGTCGTCGCACGCTCACCGACTGCTCCCGCGGTAGGTGTCCACGACCGAGCTCGCGGTGGTGGCCACGGTGAGCTGGCCGGGCAGCCCGGAGCCCACCAGTGCCGCCGTGCAGGCAACACGGACCCGCACCGTGCCACCCGGGGCAAGGCGGCCGACCTGCGCCGTCGTTGCCACGCGTGCGCAGGAAGCGCCTGCGCTGTGCAGGGCGGCTTCGGCGGTCGCGTGTGCGGCCTGCTGGGCGGTGGCCGGGCTGCGGGCGAGGGAGGCGGCTCTGGCGGCCTGGTGGGCGGCGTCGTCGACCTTGAGGCGGGCCGCGGCCATCCGCCCGAGCGAGACCGCAACGAGCAGAAGGAGCACGAGCAGTGGAGTGACGACGACGAGTTCCGTGGCCGCGGAGCCGTGCTCGTCTCTCCACCGCTTCCGGGCCGGGGTGCCGTCCGGGCGGATGGACCGGGCGATGTTGTCCATGCTCACCTCCCTGCCGTGGACCAGTGTTCGACGGCGCCGCCGGCATAGCCGGTGACCGCCAGGTGGAATCCCGGGACCACCTGCTGCACGGTGCCGTGGACACGTACGGCCGCAGTACGGCTGGTGCGGGTCACGGTGATCTGCGGGTCCTGCAGGACGGCGTGGCCGAGCCTGTCCAGCGTCTCCTCGGCGCGGGACCGTCCGGCGGCGGCACTGCCGCCCTGCGTGCGGGCCGTGGCGAGCGCGCGGGACGCTGCGGTCTGCGCGATGTGCTGAGCGTGCTCGGCGAGTGCGAACTGCACGATCAGCAGGAAGAGGAACAGGACCAGTGGCACGGTGATGACGGTCTCCGTCGCCACCGCGCCCCGGTCCCCGCGGCCGCGCCGCCGCCTGGCGCGGCAGGCAGCCGGCGGCAGGATCGCCGTCGTCACGGGCTGCCGATCAGCCGAGGTCAATGCCATTGGCCTTGCTGGTGACCTTGGCGGCGATGATCCCCACGACTGCCAGGGCCAGAAGAGCCAGCAGGGCGGTGACGATGACGGTCTCGGTCGAGTAGCCGCCGTCCTCGCGCATGCGGCGCCTCAGTCGTGCCGTCTGGCAGCGCAGCTGGGCGAAGAGGGGGCGAAGCAACGAGTTCACAGGAGCACTCCTTCGTACGATGCGGGCCGGCTACAGGCCGGTCAGGACGTTGGCCAGAGCCGGGTAGCCGATGAAGAGCAGAAAGGCGGCGAACTTCAGCACCACCGGCAGGGACATGCGTTCGGTCGCGGACTGGGCGGCGCCGTCCGCCTCGGCGAGGCGGCGGCCGCGCATCGCCGCGGCCTTGGCTTCCAGCGAGGTACGGATGCGGGCGCCTTCGCTGCCCGCGAGCCCGACGGTGGCGGCCAGCTCACGCAGTTCCCGCACGCCGGTGCGTCGGCCGAGAGCATCGAACTCGTCCCACACGCTGCTGCGGGTCAACTCCGCAGTGGACAGAGCGCGGCGCAGCTGGGATGCGGCCCAACCCTGTGGTGCGGCAGCCGCGTCGGTCAGTGCCTGCTGGACACCGGCCCCTCCGGCGAGCGCGATGACGACAAGGTCGAGAAAGACCGCCAGGGTGTGCCGGAGTTCGGCGCGCCGTCGGCCTGCCTTGGCACGCACCGCAAGATCCGGGGCGAGAAACATGATCGCGGCGCAGGACAGTCCCGCCCAGGAGGGAATCCACCAGTCGATCCCCGTTCCGGTCGCCAGGCCGAGAGCGGCGAGCAGCGCGGGCGGAGTGATGAGCCCGACCACAGCGGCAGCGGCCTTCTCCGCCAGGTGGCGTTCGGTGTCGATGCCCATGATGGCGAGGTCCGCGCGCAACGCGGCGGTCGGCAGCCCCAGGGCGCGCAGCGCCGGTACGCCCCGCCGTCCGAGCCGGGCCGACCAGCCGCCCTGACTGCCGGTGCTTGAGGCGGGCGTCCTCACCGGCTGGGCTGGCCGGTGCAGCGCGGCAAGAGACGCGGCCAGTGAGGGGCGGGGCGGGCGCATCCCGTAGACGAGAGTGAGCAGGCCGGCACCGAAGGAGGCGCCGAGGACGAGGGCGATCACCGCACTGCCGCCTTCCCCTGTGCCGGAAACGCGCCCACGGAGCCCGGGGCGAGGATGCGTGGTTCCTCGGCGAACTGGGCGATCTTCATCAGCCAGGCGAACCCGGCGGCGAACAGCAGCCCGATCACGGCGAGCACCAGTTGTCCCTCCAGTGAGGAGAACGGTTCGAGGTAGGGCCGGTTGAGGACGACGAGGCCGGCCGCCATCCCCACGGTGGTGGCGGTGATGACGCGCACGGAGGTACGGACCCGGGCCCGCCCGGCGTCGATGCGCAGGCGCATGGCGACCTGCTCGCGTGTGGCCGCGGCCAGCGAGCCCAGCAGCGGGCCGAGTTGCCGGGCCTGCCGCTCGGCCGCCATCACAAGCGCCGCCACCACGGTGTCGGCCACCGGATCGGCAACGTCGTCGGCGAAGTCCCGCAGCGCGGCGCCCAGCGGCTGTCCCTCCTCGACCCGCGCTGCCAGGGCCACCGTCTCCGTCCGCACCGCGGGCGGCGCCAAGGGCGCGGTGGTCAGGATCGCCTGCTCGAGGCCGGCGGCGGCCGACAGGGTGTCGCGCAGCATCTCCGCCCAGACCGCCACCGCCTCCAGTTTCTCCGTGCGGGCGGCCGCCTGCCGGTCCCGCTGCAGTACGCCGGGCAGCACCGCCACCGCCAGTCCGGCCAGCAGACCGCCGACCGGCCAGCCGGTCGCGGCACCCGCCAGCACCCCGGACAGCACGGCGGCGACCACGCGCCGCCCTCCCCACATCCTGCCCAGCCGCCTGCACCACGTCCACGGGCTCGGTGCGCCGCTGTCGGCGCTTTCGCGGCGAAGGGCGCCGCTCGCGATCAGCCAGCACCCGGTCCCCGTACCGGCGCCGAGCAGCAGCGCCGTCAGCACCTCATGGCTCATGCGGTCCGTCCCCACCGCTGCTCGCGCAGCCCGCGCTCGTCGAGCCCGGCGGCCAGCAGGTCCTGAAGGGTCTCGCTCCGCAACGGGGTCGCCGGCACCGCGCGACCGTCCGGCCCCGGCCGGTACACCTCGTTGGAGATGACCTGTGCGCCGTCGGCGTCGACGATCTCGCGTACCGAGTCCACGACCCGACGCCCGTCGGCGTCCCAGCCGAGGTGGACGACGAAGTGGACCGCCGACGCCACCAGCAGGTTCGTCGCCTCCAACGACAGCCGCTCCGGGGACTGGGCCGCGTATGCGGCCAGCTTGGTGAACACCCCGCGCGAGGTGGAGGAGTGGATAGTGGACAGCGACCCGTCGTTGCCCTGGGACATGGCGTTGCACATCGGCACCACCTCGGCGCCCCGGATCTCTCCGACGATGACCCGGTCCGGCGACATGCGCAGTCCCCACCGGACCAGTTCCGCCTGGTCGATGACGCCTTCGCCCTCGATGTTGGGCTCGCGGGCCTGCATCGCCACCACGTCCGGATGCGCCGGGTCATGGTCCAGGCCGAGCTCGAAGGTGTCCTCGATCGTCACAAGCCGCTCATCGGGCGGGATCGCCGACGCCAGTGCCCGCAGCACCGTGGTCTTCCCCACGTTGGTGCCGCCCGCGATGATCACGTTGCGCCGGGCACGCACCACCGCGCCCAGGAAGTTCGCCAGGGCGTCGTCGCAGACTCCCAGTCGCACCAGGTCGGGCAGCGTCGCCGTACGGAAGCGGTGCCGCCGGATCGACAGGGACACCCGGCCGGTCACCGCCATCACCGCGAACATTCGCGACCCGTCCGGCAGGCAGATGTTGAGTCGGGGCATCCCGCGGTCGAAGCGCCGCTCCTCCACGCCGGCACGCGCCGCGATCTGCCGAACCAGACCGATCAGCTCCTCATCGGAGGCCGCCAGCGCCTCGGCTCGTTCCTTGCGGCCGTCCGCGTACCGCACCCAGACCGTGTCGGCGCCATTGACCGCGATGTTCTCCACCCGGTTATCCGCGAGCAGCGCCTCCAGCGGCCCCAGCCCGAACAGTGCGTCCAGCACCACCTGGCTGATCCTGTCCTCGGCCGCCGCACCCAGCGCGGCTCGCCCAGCTTTCAGTTGCTCTGCGGTGTAGGCGTCCAGCTCCTCCGTCAACAGACGGCGTACGACCGACCGCCGCCGCTCCACATCCTCGGCAGGCAGGCCCGCCTCCGCTCTGACGTGCGCATAGCCGGCCATCCGGCCGGCCACCCGCGCACGCAGCCAGTCGGCCATCTGCCGCTCTCCGTCCTCCTCGCCCTGCGCCAGGGTCTCCGGCTCGGCTCCTGCTGTCACCGCGCCTCACCCGCCTCCACCGCGGTGTCTACGTCCTGCCGAGGCGTCGGCAGCGGGACGGACGGCGCCGCCAGATGCGCGAGGTCCCGGCCCAGTCCGCCCGCCGCATGGTCTGTCAGGGCAGCCAGGTGCCAGCCGAGGTGGCTCGCCGCACGGGCCAACGGTGAAGGGCGACGCCTCCGCGGCCCTGTGCCGGCCCGCCCCGAGAGCACGTCAGCCGTCCGCGGATCCCAGGGCACGGCGTGCACCCGCTCGATCCCCAGCGCCGCACCGATCTCCGACGACGCATAGGGCGTCGGCCCGACCACCACCAACTCCACCCGGGCCGCCGCACCATGCAAATCACCGGCCTGCGCCGCGACATGGGCCAGTGCGTCGACGCCGCCGCGGGTCACCACCAGCAGCACATCGGCCGCCTGTACCAAGGGCATAACCGGCGCCTGCAGGCGCCCGATGTCCAGCAGCCCCGTTCCCGTCTCGTCCGGTCCGCCGCGCAAGGCCTCGAATCCCCCACCGTCGGCGAACAGGCCCACCGCCGCCGCAGCCTGCTGGGCGCCCGCAGGCCCGGCAACCACCCGAACCCCTCCCGGCAGCATCTGAACGCACTCCTGCACCACGTGCGGCGCCGCGTTCCTGCGCACCGCCGCGGCCAGCGCCGTCAGCCCGGGGGCCTCCGGCAACCCGAACCGGGCAGCCACATCACCGCCCGCCGGATCGGCCTCGACCACCAGCGGCCGCACCGGATCCGCCGCCGGCCAGTTCGCCGCCACTGCCAACGCCAACGTCGTCACGCCGGGCGAACCCTTCACCGACGCCACCGCCACCAGCTTCCGCATCAGGGCACCTCCCGGCCGACCGGACTCAGCACCACCACGTGCGGCTTGTCCACACGAACAGCCCGCCGCGCCGCCGCAGTGTCCACGAGCATCGAGAGCACCGTCGGCTCCGACGCACCTTCACCGGGGATGGCATCGGTGACCACCCCGACCAGAGGCTCCTCAGCGTCCGCCGAGCCGGCACCTCCCTCGGCGTCAAACCTGCCCGGCAGCACCGCGACCCGCTGCCCGACCGTCACACCCGCAGGCAGGTCACCCGCACCGACCGCGAACGACACCCGCGACCGGCCCTGCGGCGGATACTCCGACGACTCCCCCACCTGCTCCGGTGCCAGCAACGACCCGGCCACCAGCGGCACCGTGGCCACCTTCCCCACCACCGAGGCCGCCTGCGCCGCGGGTACGACGTGACCCGCCGCGTCCGCCACCCCCAACTCGACCTTCCGCAGGTCGCTCTGCGCCAGCACCTGCCCGGCCGGCACCGGCCGGACGACCACCAGTACCGGGGTCTTCCGGCCCGCCTGCCCGAGCAGTGCAGCGAACCCCACGGCGCAGGCGATCACAACCGTCGCCCCGAGCCACACCAGCGCCGGCCGACGCCGCACCAGGCCTCCGCCACCGCCTCCGTCCGGCGGACGCGGCCCCGGTCCACCACCCGGCCTCAACGGCACCTGCGCACGCACCCGCGCCCACCCGCCCTGCGGCCGCTTCTCGGCCGAAGAAGGCAAAGGGGTACCCATGACTCACCTCACACATCACGAAGTTCACCAACACGACGAGCACCCACCCGCCGCGGAATCCGATGCCGCGCTACCCGCGCCGCCCTCGGTCCACCACGAGGGCCTGCACCTCGGTCACCTTCACCGGTATCCGTGTCGCCGACCGCAACCCCCGGATCACGCCCGACCGGCCATCACCGCGCCAGACGACGTCCCAGGTGATCGCCGCCCGCACGGGGAACGCCTCCTCCGGCTGCCCGGCCGAGGACCGTGCGTAGGTGTGACCGCAGTCCGGGGAGCCCGAAGCGGCCGCGAACTTCGTCGCGTACGGGGTCCCCGGGCCCGCGCACACCACCGTCGCGCCGTCTCCCATCGACCACTCCACGGCCCGTGGTGTCGCCGTCGCCGTCACGGTCATGCCCGGCACCTGCGCCGTCTTCGACACCGGCCGCCACACCGACCGGTCGACCCACAGCCACGTCGGCACGTGCACCACCTGGGCCGCCTCCTCGTCCGGGCTCATCCGGATCACCGGCTCGGGCAGGACGAGTTGCCGGACGACCTGCCGGGCCACTTCCTCTGCCGAGGGCGGCGGCGCTGACGGACGCCCCTTCCGCGGCGCGCGATCGTCGGTCAGCAGCCCCCTGCCCTCGAGGTCCATCACCATCCACTGCTGCTGCGGCGCCGTCCGTGTCCGCACACCCCTTACGGGAGCGCGGTGCCGCATCCGGGACGGAACCGGCTGTTTACGGGGCTGCGCACGGGGCCGGGTCGCCGCCCGTACCTGGCAGCCGCCATTCGAGCAGGCGACACCGGAGAGGAAGCCGCGTCCGTCGTCCGCGCTCGCGGGCGCCGCCATTCCCACAGTGCCTTGAATGATCAGGCCGACCACCAGCGGCAGGAGTCGGGTCAAGGCCTCGGAGCGGCTCAGCATGTACCGGTCTCATGCAGGTACAGCTTCGAGACCTTCCAAACCCCGTCCCGCAGACTCACCGTGGCATCCGCCGCGCCGTGTCCGCCGGGCACATCGTTCTTCAGCTCGCCCGACTTCCTGTACTGGAGCCAGTGCGTGCCATCGACGCAGTCCCGTAACGTCACCTTGTCAGCGGTCGCGCTGAGCACCTCGGGGTCGATGCGCGGCGCCCCCTTCGAGACGACGTTCTCCTTCCGGGCCTTCTCCATGCCGTACCTGAGCAGCAGCAGGGCTCCGTCGGAAGCGTGATCGTCCAGCAGCGGCGACTTCGGATCCGCCTCGGCGGCGGCCGCGGTCAGGTCGTTCCACATGCCGCGATACGCCTTCAGCGCCGCGCGTTCCTCCTGGCTTACCCGCGGTTGTTCAGACGTCGACTGGAGTGGATCGCCCTTCTCGACAGCAGGTTGTTCCGAACTCCCGCCTACAGAGCAGGCGGAGAGCGCGAGCAGGGCCGCGCCCGCGCTCAGAACTGCCACCCGAGGAATCCGAAGTGCCCGCATCTGCCCCCACTTTCAAAGATCGCTACGTTCAGCTATCGGGGTTCACGCAAAGCTACATCAGTCCGTTCCTTCTGCACCCAGAGTTCACCCGTCCGGGGGTGTGGGGGCTGCGCGGAGCCGTCCGGTCCACACGGGACGGGAAGCGCCACCCAGGCCACCTTCGTCTTTCGCCGGCTTCGGAAGCCCCAGGCCCCGCCGCTGAGTTCGTGGACGATGTGCAGGCCACGCCCCCGTTCGGAGAGCAGACTGCACAGGACTGCCAGACCACCGCCCCTGTGTTCCGCCGCCGGGGCGAACGGCAGCACGGCCGGAAACTCGGGAATCTTCGGGATGCGCGGATCTTGATCCTCGACTTCGCAGAGAAGCGCTCCGTCCGCGCGGCGCAGCCGCAGCTCGTACGGTCCGGGCGCGTGTTCGGTGGCGTTGGCCACCAGTTCCGAGACCGCCAGCACGGCGTCGCTGACCGTCTCTCCGTCGTAGCCGAGCAGGTCGAGGGCGCAGCGTAGGGCGGTGCGGGCTTGGGCCGGTGCGCCGGGGGTGCAGCTCGTCCAGCGCCAGAGGACGTTTGCCGATCCGGCGGGTAGACGGCGGATGGTCATCGCCGGCCTCCGTGGGCGGCGTGGCGGGCCCGTGTGACGCGGCGGTGTCGGCCGCGGCCGGGACGGACGCAGTCGCGGGCTGCGGTGAGCGTGAACGGGCCGGCTGTCGGTACGAACGGCAGCAGCAAGGCGGCAGTGAAGAGGGTCGGTGCCACGGCAGGGCCTCCCTGTGGTCGCGGTGCGGGTGCGACCACGACACCGTGGGCACGGGAAGAGCGGAAGCCCGCTCTCACCAGCTCTTTCAAGCACTTATGGCTGTCGTGCACCGGTGATCGAGGGGCTCTTGGCTGCGCCGCTTCGAGCCGACGACGCAAACGATCAGCCCTCGAGCGTGCCCGTCAGAGGATGTTCCAGCGGGACCCTGTATCCGCCCTCTGGAGCGCGGCGACGCGACGCTGAACTTCGTCGACGCTCTGCGGGGCATGGATCGCCTTGCGGGCGTTGGTGGTGATCATGCGCAGCTCGCGCAGATCGCGCAGGAGCCGGTATCCGCTCCAGGCGGTGACGTCCCAGCCGTAGGTGTCCGCGAAGCGCCGGTAGTGGTCCGTCCCGTACCCGAAGCGGCGGCAGTGGACTTCGACGGTCACGAGGTCCCACTCAGGAGGGCCGATGACAGCGCTGTCCCAGTCGCAGAGCACTGGGCCGCCGTGCGCGTGCAAGGCGTTGCCGTGCTGAGGGTCGCCGTGGAGCAGCGCTTCGGGCAATTCGTAGGTCACGTGTGCGAGTTCCGTTTCCAGGCGGTCCGCCTGGGCGTTCAGGAACTCGACGGCCGATGCCGGAAGCACGCTGGTCTGGGCGAGGGATGCGCGGATGGCGGTGATGGCGTCCAGGCGGCGCAGGGGAACGGGGGGCGGTGGTGCGGTATGGAGCGTGCCGAGCGGTTTGGCGAGCCCCTCGGCCGGTACCGCCGTCCCGGGCTGCGGAAGGTAGGTCCAGAAGGTGGCGGCGTGCCCGTGGACGACGACGGGCTGCTGCGGCACCGGGTGCAGCGGGGCCGTGGGAAATCCGGTGGCCATCAGCCATCGGACGAGCTCGACGGTGTGCTGGACATCCACGATCGGGGTGCCGTACCGGGCGATCTTCACCAGCACCGGCTCCACGGCGAGCCGGAAGACGGCGTTGGTCTGTCCACGCAGCAGCACCGCGCCACGGGCGTCGAGACCGGCCGTACGGCAAGCGTGAAAAAGAAGGGCGCGCAGCTCTGACGGATGGAAACCTCCGGGGCGCGTGGCAGCCATGCCGCCAGGCTGACCGAGGTACGCGGGTGCTGTCACGTGCGTGCAGGGGGGAGAGCCAGAATCTCGCCAAGTTCTCGCGCCGGACGGGTCAGGCGCAGGCGTGGTGGGAGGGCGTCCAGAACGTGGCGGGTGCGGATGGTGATGATCCGGGTGCGTTGCTCGGGAGGCAGGGCGAGGTAGGTGGCGGCTGCGAGCCGGCAGGCGTCGGCTGGGCTGCGTTCGGCCACCAGGCAGATCGCCTCCTCCAGGTGCAGCAGCGCCGGGTCGATACCTCCGCCCTGCGGCGGGTACAGGGCGTGCGCCTGCTGCTGGGCTTGGCGGGCTTGGCGGGTGCGGCCCAGGTAGGTGAGGGTGCCACTGGTGTAGAGGAGGAGTCGTCGGGCCGGGAAGGTGAGTGCGTCGGCGACGGGTGTGTGTTCGGCGCGGTCGTAGTGTTCGCGGGCTGTACGCAGGGCGGTGTCGGCGCCCGGGGCGTCCCCACGACGAGCGAGGGCGCGGGCATGGGCGATGGCGGCGAAGGCGCCGGCTTCGCAGGGCCGGCCGGACAGAAGCTCCTGGGCTTGGCGCGTGAGGCGGATCGCGGCGTCGAGCGGCCCGTAGTAGTAGGGCAGCATCGCTGCCTGTACGCGGACGCGGGCTTGCACGTCGGCCTCGGCGCAGTCGTCCGCGGCGGCGCGGGCGGTCGCGTACCAGGCGGAGGCCGAGCGCAGGTGGCCGAGTCGCATGAGGGCGTCCGCGATAAGAGTGGCCAGCCAGGCCAGCATGCGCGACAGCTGGCGCTGCACGGAGGGCGGCTGCCGCTGCTCGGCGAGCAGGCGTACGTCGTGGACGTCGTCGACGAGGTCGGGGAGCATCGCCTCGGGTGGGCGGGTGACGTATCGGCGGCGGTGCTCGAGCAGTCTCTCTTCCAGCAGGTCGAGTTGCGCGGCGGTGACCGTTCCCGATGCCAGGGCGCGGTCTACTTGCCGGCGTACGTCGTCCAGAGCGCCCTCGCCGCTCCGCCACCGCTGGGCGATGGATTCCCGGGGTGTGTAGTCGACGGTGGCTTCGAGGCCGAGATCCGCCGCATGGGTCTGGTAGAGGCGGCAGAGCAGGTCGATGGTCGACGCGACGGGGCGACGCCGGGTGGCCTCCCAGACGCGCAGTTGATCGACGTCCAGCCGGGGCGCAACCAGCTGCTCGCGCTCACACATCCGCCGCAAGGCCTCGACCGACTCGACGAGCGTCCAACCGGCGGCGAGACGGTGTGCACGCAGCCTGCTGACGCCGCAGCAGGCTGCGATCTCCCCGACCAGCCTGCCCTGCGGCCACTGCGCCACAGCGGCCGTGCTGCGCAGTGCCGCAGCGCACGACGGTCCATGCCGTTTCGGGCCCACCCACTTGCTCCTGCTCTGTGACCACGGGTGACGTGGCGACCACCGTAGGAACAGCCGGGGGAAGAGCGGCCCGGATCGGGCGCTGAACCGGAAAGTCCAACGCGAACCGGTGACCAGCTCACCGGTTCCGCGTCACCGGTGACGCGAGGACGTTGGCGCAGGGCGGTACGCCGCCAATCCTGCTGAATGCGACACATCCCGAGTCCGATTTGGCGCGATGGCGCCTGTCACCAAGGTGGGCCAGCATGACGACCCAGCACTTCGGCAGTCCGGCTGCAGACGCCCCGCGCCATTGCCCCCACACGGCACCCCTGCCCGCAGCGCCTCATTCCAGCGGCGGTCCGGACCGCGTCGCGATCTTCGGATTCCTGCCGGCGGAGGAACGGGTGCCCGAGGTGCGGCGCGCCATCACCAGGCTGCTCGGCCACTGGGGGATCGACGCGGACCTCTGCGATGCGGCAGCACTGACCGTGAGCGAACTGACCGCGAACGCGGTGGTGCACGCCTCCGTTTCGGCGTCCATCACCGTCGTGCTGGAGCTGGCCTCGCACCTTCGCATCGAGGTCCGCGACGGCAGCAAGCAACTACCGGTGCTTCGGACGGCGACCGGCCCCGAGAGCGAGAACGGCCGTGGGCTCGCCCTGGTGGCGACGCTGTGCTCGGAGTGGGGCACCACCCTCTACGGTGCGTCCGGCAAATCCGTCTGGGCGCGCTTCCCGCTGCCCAGCGCCTGATGCCGGGCTCGGCACGTCTCGCTCGGTCTTGACCAAGGTCACTGACTTCTGGTCGTCTTGGCCCTGAGACGCCGTATTCGGGGGGTGCCTTCGTGGTCGAAGCGGTTGGGTTCGCGTCGGACAGGCCTGGACATTCGCCCTGTGCGACGCTGGGAACGGCGACCCGGTGAGGCTTCGACGCGGTGCAGCGGTGGCTGCCCTCGCCGGTTGCGGTGCGGTGACGACACTGCTGGTGGGCCTGGTGACGAACGCAGTGTCGGATCAGTCCCGCTGGCCGGGGTGGCTGGGGTGGTTCCAGGACCATGCCTGGTTGTCGTTCGTTCTGCTGGGCGCCGTGCTGGTCGGCCTGAGCGCGCTCCTGGCCGTGGCTTCCGAGCAAAGCGCCCCCAGTGGTCAGCAGGCCTCTGTGGCTCAGGGACCGGGCCGCGAGTCGGACCTGCCCGAAGCGGCGCTCGTTCTGAGGTCGCTGCCGCGGGATACGGTAACGTTCACCGACCGGTCCGCGGAGCTGGAGGCGCTGACACTTTCGGTGCGGGCTTCGCAGGAGAGTGGTGGCCCGTTGCCCGTGCACGTAGTCGACGGGATGCCGGGGGTGGGGAAAACAGCGTTCGCCGTGCGTGCGGGGCATCTGCTGTCCGAACGGTTTCCTGACGGTCAGTTGTTCGTGAACCTCAACGGCCACACCACCGGGCGTACACCGGTGCAGCCGAGCGAGGCCCTGGCCTCGCTGCTGGCGGCGGCCGGCGTGCCGACGCAGCAGATCCCCGTCGGCACGGATACCGGGGCGGTCACCGAAGCGCGGGCGGCGATGTGGCGCAGCCGTCTGGCGGGCAAGAAGGCATTGCTGATCTTGGACAATGCGGCGAGTTACCGGCAGTTGGAGCCCTTGCTCCCGGGCAGCGACGGATGTCTTGTGCTGGTGACGAGTCGGCGGCGCTTGGCGGCGGGCGAGGAAGTGGTGCTGAGCGTGGAGGCCTTGCCGTCGGCGCATGCGGTGGACCTGTTCATGCAGCTGAGCGGCCGACCGGCGGAGTCATTCGAGCGCGGTGTCCTGGAGGAGTTGGCGGGGCTGTGCGGCTTCCTGCCGCTCGGGGTGTCGCTGCTGGCGGCGCGGCTGCGGCATCACCCGTCCTGGACGGCGCAGGACCTGCTCGTCCGGCTTCGGGAGGCACGGAACCGGTTGGGTGAGCTACGGGCCGGAGAGCGTGCGGTGGGGGCAGCGTTCGATCTGTCGTACCGGGATCTCCCCGCCGAGTTGCAGCGCTTCTTCCGCTGTCTGGGTCTCTTCCCGGGCGCCGAGCTCGATGCCTACGTGGCAGCGGCGCTCGGATCGGTTTCGGTGGATGTCGCCCGCAGACAGCTCGACGCGCTGTACGACGCGCATTTGATCGAGGAGTACCCCGGCAGTCGCTACCGCCTGCACGACTTGCTGCGCGACTACGCCCGCAGCGTCGCCGGCGAAGGAGACAGCGTCATGGAGCAGCAAGCAGTCGAGCAGGTGTGCGACTACTATCTGGCCGCCTTGGCCGGCGCCAACGAGCGCATCGTCCGTGCCGGAGCAGACACGCCTCCTGCTACGGCAGATGGTGCCGACCCCCGACGGACTCCTGGCCTGCAGTCGCGCCCGGCAGCGCTGATGTGGCTGGAGGGCGAGCGGCCCAACATCCTGGCGTGCATCCAGCGCGCGAGCTCGCTCGGTCTGCACCCGATCGTCGTGCGGCTTGCCGCGGCCCTGGCTCCCTTCTTACGGCAAGCCGGACCGTGGGACCAGGCAGCCGGCCTGCACCACACCGCCGCCGAAGCGGCCCGACACATCGGCGACCGCCTGGCCCAGGCCCGTGCGCTCGCTGAGCTCGGGGCGATCCGGCGTTTCATGGCGGCCTACCCCGAGGCGGTGCAGGCGCTGCGCGAGGCGATCGACCTGTTCGACGAGGTCGGCGACCAGCAGGGCAAGGCGGACGCATTGAACCAGGTCGGCATCGTCTGGTATCTCACGGGCGACAACGAGGACGCCGCCCAGGCCCAGACCGACGCCCTCGCCCTCTACCGCGCTCTGGGCAACCGGCTCGGACAGGCCAACGCCCTTGCCGACCTGGGGATGGTGCGCCGCCAGACCAGCCGGTTCGACGACTCAGTGGAAGCCCAGAGCCAGGCCCTCGCCTTGTACCGCGAGCTCGGCGACCGCTACGGCGAGGCCAACTCCTTGCGGGACCTGGGCATCGTGCACTGCCAGACCGGCGACTACGCCTTGGCCGGAGAGCGCCACAGTGAAGCCCTCGCCATCTACGAGGACCTCGACGACCGCGCCCACCAGGCCTACGCCCTCAACGAGGCCGGGGCCGTGCAACAGATCACCGGTGACTTCGACGCTGCCCGCGCAGCGCACACGCAAGCTCTGGAGCACTTCACGGCCCTCGGCGAGCACTACGGCCGCGCCAACAGCATCCGGCACCTGGGTGCCCTGCATCGCGTGAGCGGCGACCTCGCCGAGGCGGTCAGGCTCCTCACCGAAGCTCTCGGCGCCTACCGCAGCCTCGGCAGCCGGTCCGGAGAGGCCGCCACCCTCACCGAACTCGGTGCTGCCCACTGCGGGCTGGGCGAACGCGCCCGCGCCACCGAGGACCTACAGCGAAGCCTGACGATCCTGCGGGCTCTCGGCAACCGCTGCGGAGAGGCCGAGGCACTCAACCACCTCGGCGCCCTGCTGCGCGCGTCCGGCGCCCCGGCGGCGGCCCAGGAGCAGCACGAGCAGGCCCTGGCCCTTGCCCGTACCGTGCACTGCCCCCTGGAAGAGGCTCGGGCGTTGGAGGGCATCGCCGGCAGCCACCAAGCCACCGGCGCCCCGTCCGACCGAACCGCAGGCCCGCTACACGAGGCTCTCGACATCTACCAGCGGCTGGGCCTGCACACAGCAGCCGACGACGTGCAGCGCCTCCTGGCCGCCGCGCGGTGAACCAGATGAGGCGACCGGTTCCGACCTGTCGCACAGTCCGAGCACTTTGCTACGTTGCGGAATCGACTGCCCGCCGTATCGACGTACGCCACGAGGAGGGAACCATCATGCCGACTGCCGCCGCCCCGTCGCCAGGCCCCGCAGCGTTGCTCCTGCCGACGCCCGCACCGGCAGCAGATGCGGTCCTGGACCGTGTCGCCGCCCGCATCCGCCAGCGTCTGCGGGCCCAGCAGGCCGATCCGAACAGCCACACTGGCGACGCCTCCCACGCTGCTTCCCTCGTCCGGCCCCGGCCCCTTTGAGCACGCCGACTCCATGACGCCGTCAGAGGACTCCGCCCCTGCGTTCCGCACCTTCATCCTCAAGACGGTCAACCGCTGCAACATCGACTGCGACTACTGCTACGTCTTCAACTCCGCAGACCAAAGCGCCCGGCGCCTACCTGCGCGGATGCATACTGATGTCGCCCGTGCCGCGGCCGGCCGCATCGCCGAACACGCGACCTTTCACCAGCTGAAGACCGTGCACATCGTCATCCACGGCGGTGAACCGCTCCTGGCCGGCGTCCGGCACACCGCCCGGCTACTCGCCGCAGTACGCGACGGCCTGCCGCCTGATGTCGAGGCGCACTTCGAGCTGCAGACCAACGCGACTCTTCTCTCGGACGCCTGGCTGGATCTGTTCGATGCCTACGGTGTCGCCGTCGGCGTCAGCCTCGACGGCCCGCCGGCAGTCAACGACCGCCATCGGCTCACGCGCGCCAAGCGCTCCACGGCCGCCTCCACCGTCCGCGGCATCGATCTGCTGCGCACCCGGCCGCACCTGTTCGCCGGCATCCTCGCCGTCGTCGACCTCGCCCACGATCCCGTCGAGGTCCACGATTACCTTGCCGGGTTCCAGCCACCAGTCATCGACTTCGGCCTCCCCCACGCCACCCACGACCACCCGCCACCTCGCGGTCACCCCGGCGTCCCCGAGTACGGCATCTGGCTTTCTCGCGTCCACGACGCCTGGATCGCCCGCCCCGAACACCACCACAGTGTCCGCATCCTCGAGGACATCGCCGCCCTCAGCGCCGGCATCCACGACTCCGTCGAAACCGTCGGCCTCGCGCCCCCGGCCGGCATCGTCATCGAATCCGACGGCACCATCGAAGGCGTGGATACCCTCCGCTCCGTCCACGAGGGCGCCTCCCACCTCGGCCTCGACGTCTTCCGCCACACTCTCGACCAGGCCCTGCACCACCCCGAGCTCGACCACCGCCGACTCGGCCGCCTCGCCCTCGCCCACCGATGCCAGACCTGCCCGCTCGTCCCCGTGTGCGGCGGCGGCTACCTCCCCCACCGTTTCAGCACCGCCCACGGCTACCGCAACCCCTCCGTCTACTGCGCCGACCTGGAGTACCTCATCCAGCATGTGCAGCAGACCCTCCAGCGGCATGGCTGGACACTGAACAACTGACCACACTGTGGCCAGCGCCGAACAGCGAAACCCGGACCACCAGGAGCTTTACGTGACCACGATGACCATCCGTCCCGCCGAGAAGCGCGATGTCCCCGCGGTGGCCCAGCTCATCGAAGAGATCGAGCAGTTCTACGGATCGACCGACATTCAGCCCCTCGATGAACGCCTCACCCAGGTCGAGGAAGCCCTCTTCGGCACCCCTCCCCTTGCCTACGCCCTCATCGCCGAAGACCACGATGGCGCCCTCGCCGGCCTCGCCGCCTACTCCTTCCTCTGGCCCGCCGCAGGCGCCACCCACTCCCTCTACCTCAAAGAGCTCTACGTCCGCGACGCCCACCGCCGCCACGGCCTCGGGCAGCAGCTCATGAACGAACTGCGCACCATCGCCGCCGCACACCCCGGTTGCAGCCGCATCGAGTGGACCACTGACACCACCAACCCCGCTGCCCGCGCCTTCTACAAAGCCCTCGGCTTCGACGAGTACGACGGCAAGATCCTCTACCGCACCGCGACCGGCTCTGCCGCCGGGTAACAGCAAGGCTGACCCACCGCCGGAGAGCAGCAAATTCAGTGCCGAGCCCGACCCGCGCAGGTACTGACAAACGGCATAACGCCGTGCTCGGCGACAAAGCGGCCGTCGAGGTAGCCTCCAGGAACGTTGACGGCCTGCTCCGAGGCATCAAAAGCCGACACCATTCACCCCGCCCAGTCGCCGTGCGGCATCATTAGCCCCACGAATGCGCACCACCACAGATGCGACCAGGGGGAGGGCCCGGATGCCTGAGCAAGGCCGGTTTCGCCTCGAAAATCTCGAACCAGGGCGCGCCGTAGCAGGCATCGTCACTGACACTGACGTCACGGTCATCGCGGTGCAAATGTTCGGCCAGGCAGCGGCGCAGGTGACCTATCGCCGCCCGGACGGCACAGTCGAAGAAAGCATGCTTTACCAGGATGATGAGGGCAAACTGGCCCCCGGAATTATGTCGGCCTCCAGTGGCTTCGATGCCGACCCCGGGCTCTTCCGACTCTCAGCGGAAGCCCTACGCATTCGGATGGCCGCGCGCGGTGACAGCATGCTTGCTGTATCCACCAGCCTCCTCGACCCCCTGCCCCACCAAATCCAGGCCGTCTACAATGAGCTGCTACCTCGCACCCCTCTGCGTTTTCTCCTCGCCGACGACCCCGGTGCCGGAAAGACAATCATGGCCGGGCTCTACATCAAGGAGCTGGCACTTCGCGGGGACCTGGAGCGCTGTCTGGTAGTCGTGCCGGGCGGGCTGGTCGAGCAGTGGCAGGACGAGCTCCTGGAGAAGTTCGGCCTTGATTTCACCCTGCTTACCCGGCAGCTGACCGACGCGACGATCGACGGCAACGTCTTCGACCGGCATCCGCGGCTCATCGCGCGCATGGACGCCCTGGCTCGTTCCGAGGACCTGAGGCGGCTACTCGGGGAGAGCGGGTGGGACCTTGTGGTCGTCGACGAGGCGCATCGGATGAGCGCCAGCTACTTCGGCATGGAGCTCAAGACCACCAAGCGCTACGAGTTGGGCCGCCTTCTTGGTCGGCTCACCCGGCACCTGCTGCTGATGACCGCCACCCCGCACGCGGGCAAAGAGGAGGACTTCCAGCTGTTCATGACGCTGCTGGATAGTGACCGGTTCAGCGGCCGGTACCGGGCGGGCATCCACGGACACGACGTCTCCGGGCTGATGCGCCGCACGATCAAGGAGGATCTGCTCACCTTCGACGGCCGCAAGCTCTTTCCCGAGCGCCGCGCCTACACCGTTCCTTATGTTCTCTCGCCTGCCGAACAGGAACTGTACGAGCAGGTCACGGATTATGTACGCCGAGAGATGAACCGGGCGGAGCGCCTGGACGGGCGGCGTGGCAATCAGGTCGGTTTCGCGCTCACCGTCCTCCAGCGCCGCCTCGCCTCCAGCCCGGCGGCGATCCACCGTTCTTTGGAGCGCAGGCGGCTGCGGCTGGAAGCTCGGTGCGAGGAGATGCTGTCAGACCACCCTTTGCCCTCAGCCAGTACTACCGCGCACGTCCCGTCTGTCCCGGCCGACGATGAGCTGGACGACCTGACTGGCGACGAGCTGGAGGAACTGGAGGAGCAGGTCGTCGACGCCGCGACCGCTGCCCGCACGGTGCAGGAGTTGAAGCTGGAGATCGCAGCTCTGAGCGGGCTTGAGCGGCTCGCGGGGCGGGTCCTGACCTCCGGCGACGACCGCAAATGGCAGGAGCTATCGGGGCTCCTGCAAGATGATCCGCTGCTGCGGGACGAGAACGGCGTGCCTCGCAAGCTGATCGTCTTCACCGAGCACCGCGACACCCTCGACTACCTGTCCCGCCGCATCAGGAACCTGCTCGGCCAGCCCGAGGCGGTCGTCGCCATCCACGGCGGCACGCCGCGCCCCCACCGCCGTGACATATGCGACGCCTTCAACCAGGACCCCGAGGTCCGCATCCTCGTCGCCACCGACGCCGCAGGTGAGGGCCTGAACCTCCAGCGTGCCCATCTCATGGTCAACTACGACCTGCCGTGGAACCCTAATCGCATCGAGCAGCGTTTCGGGCGGATCCACCGTATCGGTCAGACCGAGGTTTGCCACCTTTGGAACCTGGTCGCCGCCGACACCCGCGAGGGCCAGGTCTTCCAACGGCTCCTCGACAAGATCGAACAGCAGTCGAAGGCGTACGAAGGCAAGGTCTACAACGTCCTGGGGGAGCTCTTCGAGGGCGAACCACTGCGCGGCCTCCTTCTCCAGGCCATCCGATACGGAGACCAGCCCGAGGTCAAGAGCCGATTGGACCAGGTCATCGATGCCCGGGTCGGTGAACGAGCAGTCGAGCTGATCAAGGGACTGGCGCTCGATGCCCACGTCATGGGCCTGGAGGATGTCCAGGAAGTGCAACTACGCATGGAGGAGGCCCAGGCCAAGCGGCTGCACCCGCACTACGTTCGGGCCTTCTTCCGCGAAGCCTTCGACCACCTCGGCGGCCACCTGCGGGCCCGGGAGAGCGGGCGGTACGAGATCACCCACATCCCAGCCGTACTGCGCGACACGGCCCGCTTCGGTCGGGGTCTTGGGGGGATCGTGCAGCGCCGCTACGAGCGGGTCTGCTTCGACCGAGACCGCGTCACCGTCCCTGGCGCGGCCCGCGCCGACCTGATCGCTCCCGGGCACCCGCTCTTCGAAGCCGTACTGGAAGAGACGATCCACCACTACGGCGATCTGCTCACCCGGGGCACTGTCCTCGTAGACGCCTCAGATGCCGGCACCCGCCCCCGGCTGCTGACCGCACTGGTCCAGGAGGTCATCGACGGGCACCGCCGCTCGGTCGACCGCTCCTTCGCATTCGTGGAACTTCACCCTGATGGTACGGCCCACGACGCTGGCCCCGCCCCCTATCTCGACTACCGCCCGCCCACCCCCCGCGAGGCCGAAGCAGCCGAGGCACTCCTCAAGGAGGACTGGCTGCGCGACGGCGGTCCCGCCCGCGCCCTGGACTGGGCCGTCCGCGAAGCCGTACCCCAGCATCTGAACCGGACCAGGGAACGTCTCCTGCCGGTCATCGAGCGCACTCGAACTCAGGTCGAGCAGCGCCTTCGCCAGGAGATCAGCTTCTGGTACGCCCACGCCGGAAAGCTCGAACTCGACCAGGCCGAGGGGAAGAAGATCCGCCACCGCCCCGAGACCGCCCGTGCCTGGGCCGAAGACCTGGAACGGCGCCGCGAACAGCGTCTCGCCGCCCTCGATAAGGACCGGGCCCTCCAGGCCCGACCGCCCGTCATCGCCGGCTGCGCCCTCGTCATCCCCGTGGGCTGGCTTGTCCGCCACGTGGGCCCCGCCCAGACCGCGGCCGAGAAGGCTGTGCTCGACGCCCTGCACGCCGCGGACGGTTACGACACCGACCGTCGAGCCGTCGCCGCTGTCCTCGGCGCGGAACGCAGCCTGGGCCGCGTCCCCGAGGAGATGGCACACAACAATCCCGGCTACGACATCCGATCGCTTAGTCTTGATGGTCACCTCGTGCACATCGAGGTCAAGGGCCGCCGGGAGGGCGCGGAACACTTTTACATCAGCCGCAATGAGGTGCTTGTTGCCAAGAACCGGGGCGAACACCACCGTCTTGCCCTGGTCTCCGTGAGCCCGCACGGCCCAGAACACGACGAGATCAGATACCTGATCAACGCCTTCGCCGAGACCGATTTCGGCGACCTGAAGACCGAGGGTCTCCTGCTGTCCTGGCAGGACGCCTGGAACAAGGGAGGAACCCCGCAGTGAGCGGTGCAACCGACGAGACGGCCCCGGAGCGCCGCACCAAGCTCATCGAGGTATCCCTTCCGCTGGAGGAGATCAACCGGGAGTCCGCCCGGGAGAAGTCCATCCGCCACGGCCACCCGTCCACCCTCCACCTGTGGTGGGCCCGTCGACCTCTTGCCGCGGCCCGCGCGATGCTCTTCGCACAGCTCGTCGACGACCCTTCCTCGCGGCCGGACCTCTATCCCGGGGAGGAGGAGCAGAAGGCCGAACGTACTCGGCTGTTCCAGCTCATCAGGGAGATGGTTCCCTGGGAGGCCACTCGCGACGAGCGGATCATGCGCAAGGTCCGCGAGAAGATCGCGGAGTCGCATGGCGACGGCCCTCTTCCGCCCGTGCTCGATCCCTTCGCGGGTGGCGGAACGATCCCGCTGGAGGCACACCGACTGGGTCTTGAGGCTCATGCCAGCGATCTGAACCCCGTCCCGGTAGTCATCAACAAAGCGTTGATCGAAATCCCACCGAAGTGGGCCGGGCGCAGGCCGGTCTCACCGACGGCGGAACTGCGCCACGAAGGTAGTTGGCGCGGGGCGAGCGGACTCGCCGAGGACGTGAGGCAGTACGGCAAGTGGATGCGGGAGCAGGCGTACGCCCGCAT
>NZ_JBYIQP010000088.1:0-28336 GCF_057707665.1 Actinacidiphila sp. bgisy167
CTTTTGGGGTGGCCCCCCCACACCCCGACTGGAACGGGTCCCGGATCAAGGACGCCCTGGTCTCCACGTCCGTGGCGACGCCGAACATCCCCGCGGACTCCGGCGGCAACGGACGCGTGGACGCGGTGGCCGCCACCAGCAGCACGCTCGTGGCCACCGCCACCGCCGATGCCGGGATCCACCCTCCGGGCGGGGCAGCCGGAGGGACCGTGACCCGTACCGTCGAATGGGCCAACTCCGCTGACACCGCCGTCACCGTGGCGCCGCGGGTGGACGCCCCGGGCGCTCCCGACGGCCTGTTCAGCGTGGCGGACCGTCAGATCACCGTGCCCGCCCACGGCACCGCCTCCACCACCGTGACCACCACGCTCGACCGTGCTCCGGCGGGATCCCGCTTCACCGGGCACGTCGAGGGCGTCGTCGACGGCAAGGCCGTCACGCGCACCCTTCTCGCGGTCAGCACGCGCGACGAGTACCACCACCTGCGCATCCACGTCACCGACCGCGCCGGTGACCCGTTGGTGGGCCCGGTGCTGTACCAGCGCAAGGGCGACGAGTACGCGCAGATGCTGTGGACCGACCTCGACGGCGTGCTGGACACCGTCGTCCCGCCGGGCACGTACACCGTCTGGACGTGGGGCGCCGTACGCGGCGTCCACGGCGAGTCCTCCTACGGGCGGGCGCTGCTGGCCAGGACGGGCGTCGTCGTCGGCAACGCCGACACCGACACGACCCTGGACGGCACGAAGCTGCGCAGAACCGAGGTCGTCACGCCGAAGACGTCCACGGACAGCGACATCCGCATGGACTTCACCCAGTCCTTCGAGGACGGCTCCCCGGCGGTCACCGACACCACGACCCTCGGCTCCGGCTTCGACAGCGTGTGGGCGCTGCCCATGCCGAAGGCCGCCGGCGGCGACCTGGCGTACACGGTCCGCTGGCGCATGCAGCAGCCGCTGCTGGCGCTCTCCTCCGGTGACCAGGTCTTCGACGACCTGTGGCTGCAACCCGGTTCCGGCCGCCCCACCGAGGGCGCCAAGACGCTGCCGACCGTCTTCGCGGGCAGCGGCACCGCGGCGGAGTACGCGGCCGCGGGCGTGGGCGGCAAGGTCGCAGTGGTCCGTTACACGGGCAGCGACAAGCAGGTCACCGCTGCACAGAAGGCAGGCGTCGCCGTGCTGGTCATGGTGAACGACCTGGACGGCCGGCTGCGCGAGCCCGTCCGCCGCACGGACCTCGTCGTCGCGGGCATCTCGCGCACCGAGGGCGAGACCCTGATCGGCCGCATCCAGGACAGCCGCACCGGCTCCGTGCCGATGCGGGTCGTGGGCCACGCCGAGACGGACTACCTGTACGACCTGGTGCACACCTGGCACCGCACGATCCCGCAGAAGCAGACCTACGCGCCCGCCGAGCACCACCTGGCCCGGGTCGACGTCGGCTTCCGCAGCGAACCGGGCACGGATGTCGACGAGTTCCGCTACGACATCCAGCCCTACCTCGGGGCGAAGGTCGGCGGCACCCGGCTGTCGACGGCCGGCGCCGAGCGCACGGACTGGGTCACCCCCTCCGGTGAGGCGACCTGGATGGAGGAGGCCGCCAACGGCATCCGCTCGATCCAGTCCTCCGGCCTGGTCGGCTACCCCGCGGGGCGCACTACCGACGTCCAGTGGTTCGGGCCCGTCGAGCACCCGCGCATGAACGAGAGCCAGCGGCTGCCCCAGCGCAACGGCGACGTCCTCGACGTGGCCATCCCGGCCTGGGGCGACGGCGGTCGCGACCACGCGGGGGTGATCGGCCCGGGCACCACCTCCCAGGTGAACGAGCTCTACCAGGGCGACGCCCTGGTCACCCGCACCGACGGCGGGTGGCTCGGCGGCGACGTCCCTGCGGCGTCGGGCCACTACCGGCTGGTGACGTCCACCGAGCGGACGGAGGGGTACCCGTACTCCACCGCGACCCGCACCGAGTGGGGCTTCACCTCCGCGACGCCGCGCACGGACGACCCGCAGGTGCTGCCGCTGCTGCAGCTCGACTACGGGATCACCACCGACGCGGCGGGCGCCGCCCGACGCGATGCCGAACTCACGGTGATGCCCGCGCAGTTGCCGGGTGTCACGGCCGCGAAGGTCCGCACCGACGCGGTCGAGGTCTCCTACGACGACGGCCGGACGTGGCGCAAGCTCACGCTGCGCGGCGCGGCCGACGGCGCCGCCCGGGTCCGGCTGGACGCGCCACGGCGGGCGGAGTTCCTGTCGCTGCGCGTGCGGGCCTCCGACAAGCAGGGCAACACGGTGACGCAGACGGTGATCCGGGCGACCGGCCTGGCCTGATCCTGCTGCACGCACCGCGCGGCCGGTCCCTCCTCCGGGAGGGGCCGGTCGCGTCGTCGTTCCCTGGCCCTTCATCGCCCCGGACCGGCAATCGAAGGTGCTCGCCGGGTGCCGGGAGCGGGCCTGGGCCGCCACCGGCACTCCGTGATCGGATGGGCCCGTGAGACAGCACGGGCGTGAGGGGGGCGAGGTGGCGTCGGCGGAGAAGACGTGGGCACGGGCCACGGTATGGCTGCTGTCAGCCGTGGCGGCGCTGGCCGTCGGGGTGGCGATGGTCGTGCAGACGAGCCGGGCACTGGAGCGGGAGCGGGAGTTCCGCGCCGCGCCGGCGTGTGCCTCCGTGCCGGTCGAGGCGTCGGAGTGCCGGTGGGAGCAGCGCTTCACCGTGCGGTCGGCGGACACGCACAGCGGTTCGCGGAGCGAGTCGCCCGGAGCCGTCCTGACACCGCCGTCGGGCGAGCCGTGGTACGTGACGTTCCGGCAGACCGGTCCCGTGCTGTCGCGGTTGGAGGAGGGTGACGAGGTCGTCGGCGTGGTGTGGCGGGGGCGGCTCGTCGACCTGCGGGACGCGGCGGGGCGCTGGCAGGAGACCAGCGACGGCCCTCTGGAGTGGCCCGAGGACCGGCTCGGCGGGGCGCTCGCGGGTCTCTCGTTCGGTCTGATGGGCCTCGTCGGAACGCTGTGGCCTCTCCTCGCGCGGGGACCGCGCCACGCGAGCGCGGCGCGCGCGGTGCGGTGGCACGGCGTCGCCATGGCGGTGGCGGCCATCGTGACGCTCTGGGTGCAGGCGGCCAACGACTGGCCCATGTGGTCCCTGCCGGCGACCTGGGCGCCGCTGGCGCTGCTTCTGCTGGCCTCCGCGGCGGTCTTCGCCGCGGCGCGACTCCGCGGCGAGTTCGAGGACGACGCCAAAGGTATGAAGGCAGCCACGCGTGGGGCACACCAGACGCCGCACCCGTACACACCACCCGTCGCCCGGAACGTCGGCGACCGTCCGCAGTGACAGCCGTGCACCCGGCCCGACGAGGCCCCGCACACCTGGCAGACCGCGGTGTCCAGCGGCGTCCGGGCCCGCACCACAGCGGCAGGCACGGGCCACCTCATGATCGTTGATCTTCGACACTCCCATGATCACGAAGCCCGTGCCTGCTCTGCTATGCACCCCAACCGGTCACAACCCGACCAACCGCCCGACCCCGGACCTCGCCCAAGCCCTGGCGGTGGGGCCACCGGCCCACCGCCCGCCACCAGCCTCGTGAATTCAGCTACGACGCTGGCTGGCCCCTGATCTGACGCCCTGATAGTAGAAGGGTGCCCCCGCCGAGTAGCCGGGAGGGATCTCACCTCCCGGCTCTCACAGAACCGTGCGTAACAGTCGCCCGTTACACGGCTCTTGTCGCTCTGATCGTCAGGTCTGGACGGCGTTGACGGTGTAGCGCCAGTGCGCAAACATGCGGGGGTATCGCTGGGCGATCTCCTGCATCTTCGCGATGGCCTTCCGTCTGGCCGCGAGCCGCTTGTACTTTCGGCGGATCCAACGCACCAAGTAGGCGTTGATGCGCATCAAGATGGGGTCCAGCTCCCACGGACGAAAACGCCCGTAGTAGTTGATCCAGCCCGCCACCACAGGGTTGATTCTGCGGGCGAGCTCCTGGAAGGACAGTTCCGAGCGGGTGTGTAGGTGCCAGGACCGCAACTCCCGCCCTATCTTCTTCAGGGCGTCCTTGCTGGCCGCCGGGTCGATCGCCAGGAACTGGTTCCCGTGGCGACTCCGGTTCTTCCTGGCGCGGAACGTGTACCCGAGGAAGGTGAAGTCCGTGTGCTCGTAAGCGCCACGGCGGCGACCGTCCTTGCAGTAGATGATCCGGGTCTTGTCCGGGTGCAGCTGCAACCCGACTTCGACCATCCTGTCCGTGAGCGCGGCCAGCACATAGCGGGCCTGGCGCTCGGAGACGCAGTGCAGCACCGCGTCGTCCGCGTAGCGTTCGAACCAGACGGACGGGAACTTCTGATCCATCCATGTGTCGAACGCGTAGTGCAGGAACAGGTTCGCCAAGACAGGAGAAACCGGGGCACCTTGTGGGGTCCCCCGCTCCCGCTCCAGCAGGGAGCCGTCGGGCATGACGAGCGGGGCGGCAAGCCACCGCCGAACATACAATTTCACCCAGACGGCGTCGGTATGCGCTTCCACCGCCTTGACCAGCAGGTCCCAGGGCACACTATCGAAGAACTTGGCGATATCGAACTCCACCACCCAGTCCCTTTTCCAACAGCGTTCCCGGCATTTTCCTACCGCGTCCAAGGCAGACCGACCTGGCCGGTATCCGAAGCTGTCCGGATGGAAAACTGGCTCCACCCTTCGCATCAAATGCCGGGCCACCACGGCCACCGCGGGCTGTCCGGCGTCCCCGGCTCCGGGCAGGTGTGGTTCGTCGACGCCCTCTACCGCGACCACGCTGAGGTCGAGGACCGCGTGAAAGCGATCAAACGGGTCGGGCTCGGACTGCTGCCCTCGAAGTCCTGGCAGATCAACGCCGCGTGGGTCCTGGCCGCCACGATCGCTGCCGACCTTGACGCATGGACCCGGCTCCTCCTCCTGCACGACGAACCCGAGCCGGCCAAGGCCGAGCCCGAGACGATCCGCAGGAAGCTCTACCACCTGCCCGCCCGCCTCACCACCCACGCCCGCAGACGCACCCTCCACCCCGACCGCGCCTGGTCATGGGCGCCGACGTTCACCACCGCCTGGCAACGGGCCACCCAGCTTCCGGCCCTCACCTGACGGCCGGCCACCACCCGACGAGGACCAGGAAGGAGCAGACTGGCAGGACCCCGGCCCGCGGAACCCGACGCACCCGCAGCGACATGGACGGCCAGTCCCGACACAGCATGGGACATACCGGGCAACCAAGCCGCTCACGCCGTCACCGCCAGCCCTCGGAAGAATCGAGGTCAGCAGTCCCTTCTAAACGGGTGCCCACCTGATTCATGACACTCCCTGGGTTATTCGCAGATGTTGATGGTGGTGTCTTTTCCGAGGTCGAATTGGATGGTGGTGGGGGTGTGGGGAAGGTGGACGACGGCGTTGATGAATTCGATGGCGCGGTTGGCGGCCTGGGGGTCGGTCCGGTGTTCCGGTGCGATGGACACGATGGGCTGGGTCTTTTGTTCTGCGGGGGCGCTGAGCAGGGCTGCCCCGGCCTTGACGTATTCGGTGTACTCGGGTGTGCCGGTGGGCGGCAGCATGCTCGTGTCGAGCAGGTATCGGTGACTTTCGGGGCCCTGGCGAAATGGCTGGACCGGGTCGTGCACCGGGTTCTGCGGTGTTGTTGCCTGGACCTGGGTGCTGGCGGGTTCTGCGGTGTCGAGGCGAGGGGAAGTGGTTGTACTGGCCGATGCCGGCGCGCCGGTCGTTCGTTCCTGCGATGGGGGTGTGGCGCCGGTGGCGGCGTCTTCTTGTGGAGCGGTATCGGTGCGTGGTTGGTGTGTGTCGAGGACGTTCTGGATGCGGATGCGTCGTGGATCGCCGGCGGGCAGTTCGTCGAGCTTCGTCTGCAATACTTCGCGGTTCAGGCGGTTGGTGCGGGAGTTTTCGATTTCTACCCGGCCGATGTACGGGTCGGGCACGGTGTTGCTCTCACCCACCGGTAGAGGTTGAGTGCTTCGGTTCCGCGACTGGAAGAGGGCCTCTTGGTCGTAGAGGTCGCTCAGTCTGCTGGCTATTTTGTCGTAGTACTGACGGACGGTCTGGAGGTCGGGCTTGGGATCCGCGCCGAAGAACCTTATTTCGAGCAGCACAAGAGGGATGCCAGCGCCGCTATTGTCCAGCTTCTCGAATGTCGTCATGGTGCCGAACGTGTTGTCTGGCGAGACTATCGTGCCGTACTCCGGATCCAGCGCGTCTCGTACGTAGTGCGTCAGGGGTTGAATTGTGTCCGGCGCGTGCGGCACAAGATCCAGCAGGGTGAGGTTGGGATTCTGCTGCTTGTACTTATTCCGGAGGACGAACGCTACCGCCCGGTTGAATTCGGTGAAATGATCCTCCATGTCTCTGCGGATGTATTCGGCCTTATTCTTCAAGTACTCGTTGACGCGCGGAGGGAGGGCTTCCCTTATGGCCGACAGCGGGTTGCGGCTGAGGATCGGGGTGAAGTTCTTCGCCACCACCTCGGAGTCCACTTCAGTGACCTCGACGTAGTAATACCTCAGGACGGCAGCGAGGTGCGTGTAGACGAGCGCGGTGAAACCGGAGAGCATACGGGATTCCATTGCGGTAGTTCGACTTTCGCCGCGCCCCCTGTGCTGCTGCAAGTATTCCAATCCCACTTTGCTGCCGAATTTTATGCCGTGATCGAGGTTCGCCATCGATTTCCGGATCACGGGAACGACTTCCCGCGCCCTCCCCTCTTTTCTCGTGAATTCGAGGAAGGCGTGCAGGCCGGTCAGCGGAACTCCTGCGGTGAAGTGGATGCTGAGCTTTTCGGCCACGTCTGGCGGGTCGTCGTTGCCGAAGACCGTGGCGTCGACTCCCTCCGCGACCCTGAAACCCTCGCTCTCCGGGAACACGTCAGAGAGCGATCGCCCCTCCTCTGAAGAGAGACTGCTCAGCCGGTTCAGGACCACAGCAACGTCGGCGAACACTTCGTTCGCTGAGAATCCTGCTGTTTCCCTGCTGTGGACCCTCATCGGACGAGAGGTGATCTCAACGATCGATCGGCCGTTCAGATCCTCGTCTGCCACGAGTTGCAGCGTTCGGGTACTCATCAAAGATTCTTTGGAATCCGACGAGACTGGAAACTCGGTTTCGAGCTCCATGCCGAGCATGCCGTAGTGGTGGCTCGTAGGTGCGTCGACCAGGCTCTGGGCGGGGGCGGATGACTGGGGCTGGACGGGGAGGGCGGCGATGTCGACTGCCCGGCCGGTGGGGTCGATGACGGTCATGCGGGTGCCGCGTCCGGCCCGAATCCATCGTCGAGCCTGATCGTTCAGTGCTTCCACGGTGTTGGACGCCTGGGGGTCCACGCGCACGATGTGGGGCAGTCCCGTGGCCGGGTCAGTGCCGATGTGGGCGTAGAGCAGGGCGTGCCCGATGTCGTCCCTTCCTTGTTCGAGGAGGAGGGCTGTGCTTCCGCGGCCGGCCTGGTGCAGTGCTGTGATGATCTGGTCGACGGTCGACACAGGCATCCACGTTCCGCCCGGAACGAGTCGGTCCTCGGCCCGGTGGGAGCCGGCGGCGCTGTCGTCCACGGTGGTGGCCGGGCGGATCGCGTGGCGGCCCGGCAGAGCCGCGTGGATCTCTGCTGGGTGCAACCGCTCGAGCAGGGCTTCCATGAGGGAGACGCAGTTGAGCACGTTGGGATCGGCGGTGAACGCGTCCATCCCTATGCCGGCCCGCCCCGCGGTCTGCTTGACCGCGGTATCGACCGCGTCGCGGAGGAACGCGACCGGTTCTTCACCGCGCTGCCAAAGGCCGGTCAGGCCCTCTGGGGTGGTAGTGGTCGGGCCGGTGGTGCTGGTGTCGGCAGGCTGGGGCGTGGTGGCGCGGCCGCGTGGGGTGTCCAGGAACGCGTGAGGTGAGGGGGGTTGTTCGCGCCGGCCGGCAACGCTGTTGGACGCGGGGGTGTTCGGGCGGCTCGATGTCTGGGCGTCGTGACGTGACATGTCTGCCGTGGCGTCGCGCAGAGAGCGAGGCGTGTCCCGTAGCGATTCGTCGCTCCCCGCGAGGCGAACCGAGACGAAATCTCCGGTGGCTGTCTCGATCTGTTGGAGGGAGGAACTCGTCGTATGGTCCAGCACAGCAACCGCGGCGAACTCCTCGTCGAGTTCTTCGGACAGATGGCGGCCGGGGTGGCCGGTGTCGACCAGTTCTGCTTCAGCCTGATCAGCGGCCGGGGTCTGCGGTGTGCGCCGCCTCGACGATCCCGCCAGCGGTGTGTGCTGCTCGTTCGATCCGGTACGTCGATCCTCCACCTCCCATCCATGCGCGGTGTGGAGGAGGCGGTCGCGTTCGTCGCGCGTGAGGACGGCGGTCAGGCGGTGCGAGGGGATCCGGGTGAGCGCTCTGAGCGCCTGTTCCGCCGTCATCCCCTGGGGCGGACCGGCCACCACGTCTTGGTAGACCTCGGCCGCTTGCTGGACGTGCTCCATGAAAGCAGTGAGATAGGCGGGATCGAGGGTGCCGGTCCCGGCGAGGACGTCCCCCACGGGCGAGGGCATCTCGAAACACAGCCGGGCAAGAATACGATGACCCACGAGAACGGAAATCCCTTCACATCAACTACTGAACCACAAGAAGAGCGCCTGAACCGGCCGATACCAATCGGGCCACTGCTGATGACCGAGGCCTGTGCTCAGGAATCCACCACACTCTACTTGCAGGGTCTTTGATAGCCGTCTGTGCCGTTCTGAGGGGTGTCAGTAACTGGTGGCCATGTCCACAAACCGGCTGTAGTGGCCCTGGAAGGCCGTGGTGATGGTCGCGGTGGGGCCGTTGCGGTGCTTGGCCACGATGAGGCTGGCCTCGCCGGAGCGGGGTGAGGCCTGGTCGTAGGCGTCCTCGCGGTGCAGCAGGATCACGATGTCGGCATCCTCCTCGATCGAGCCGGACTCGCGCAGGTCGGAGACGACCAGGGTGTTGTCGGCGCGCTGCTCGGGTCCGCGGTTGAGCTGGGACAGCGCCACGATCGGGATCTCGAGCTCCTTGGCCAGGAGCTTGAGGTTGCGCGAGATCTCGGAGACTTCCTGCTGGCGGCTCTCGGGCCGGCGGGCGGCGCCAAACTGCACCAGCTGCAGGTAGTCGACCACGGCAGCTTCAGGTCGCCCTTCTCGCGCAGACTGCGGGCCTTGGCACCGAGTCGTCGATCTACAGCAGGGCGTCGACCAGGTCGGCGCTGGGCAGGTTGACCTTCCGCCGCAGTCCGTCGCCGAGGGTGGCGTTGGGGATGTGGGTGCGGCGGCACCTTAGCCTGCGCGGACAGCAGCCGCTGGGTAACCTCCAGGCGGCCCACTCCGCAGCCGTGACGTCTGGCCGGGCGTGCCGGCCGTACGCCGCCGGCTCGGCTGCCCCGTCTGGAAACGCGACGGTGCCGGCCCTCCTGGCGGACGAGGAGGGCCGGCACCGTGGTGTGCGGTGACGTCAGCCGATGGTGACGAGGGTGCCGGCCCCGTTGGAGTAGCCGACGTAAGCAGTGGCGGGGCGGTCGGACGGGACACCGCTCCACGAGGCGGTCAGCGTCAGCAGGACGCCGGGCTTCGTGGTGGCGCGCTGCGGAGTCACGCTGAAGGCGCCGGCCGTCGGGGTGCTGTCCGGGCCGATCAGGTTGGCCTGGAGGGAGAACGGGAAGTCCCCCAGCTGCGGCTGGCTGCCCAGGGTCATCACGATGGCCTGGTACTTCCCGGGCTTCATGCTCGGCACGCTCACCACCGGACGCGTCTCGTCCAGTGCCCAGTTGCCGACGACATACGGCGTCTGGCCGTTACCCGGGTTCTAGGCCGGCCCGCCCTGGAATGGAGCTTCGACGAGCAGGTCCTGCAAGCCGAGGCGGCGGCGGACGGCTGGTACGCGCTCATCACCTCCCGCCCGCCCGAAGCATCCGATGCCGCCCAGGTCCTGCTGGACTACAAGGGCCAGGGCGCAACCCATGCGGTGCTGTGTGCCTGCTCGTCCGTCCTGGCGAATGATCGGATCCGTCCGGAACGGTCGGGTGCGGCCGGGCCGGCCGCTGCCAGGGTTGACATCGAAAGGGAGGCCTCGTGATCTCGGCACTCAACCAGCTCGTCGATCTCGTCGAGCACCACCTCGCGGAGGAACCCGACGTCCGGGGTCTGGCAGCGACGCTCGGCACGACCGAGTACCACTTGCGCCGGATGTTCTCGTCTCTGGCTGGGATGCCGCTGTCGGAGTACGTGCGTCGGCGGCGCATGACCGTTGCCGCCGCCGACGTCGTCCGAGGCGAGGGCGATCTGCTGAGCATCGCCGTCCGGCACGGATACGGCTCAAGTGAGGCGTTCGGACGCGCGTTCCGGGCGGTCCACGGCGCCGGTCCCGGTGACGTGCGCCGCGACGGAGGCCCCTTGCACACACAACCGCGGCTCAGGTTCCGCCTGACCGTCGAAGGGAGCAACCCCATGGACACCCGCCTCATCGACCGACCCGCGTTCCGGCTCGTCGGACACGCGGCCCGGGTCCCGCTCATCCACCAGGGCGTCAATCCCCACATCCAGCGGCACATCGCCGCACTGCCGCAAGAGGAGCACCTACGGCTGAAGGCCCTCGGCGACACCGAAACCGGGAGGCCTGCTGCAGGTCTCCGACGACCTCGAGCCCGACGGCGGGGAGGGCAGCGAACTGACCTACCTGCACGGAGTGGCCCTCGCCCAGGACACGGCGGCCCCGGACGACCTCGACACCATCGAGGTGTCGGCTGGGAGGTGGGCGGTCTTCCGCACCAGCGGACCGCATCCGCAGGCCCTGCAGACGACCTGGGCGGCGACCGCGACCGAGTGGTTCCCTTCCAACCCGTGGCGGCTGCGGCCGGGGCCCTCGATCGTCGCGGTCCTCGAGCGCGCGGACGACTTCAGTACCGCCACGTGCGAACTGTGGCTGCCTGTCGAACCGGCGTGAGGCACCATCGGACACGGTTGAGTGCTTCGGTTGGCGGATTCCGCCGACCGGAGCACTCCGTCACACCCGCCTGCACCCCGCACGGGATGGTCTTCGGCAGAGCGCGGAGCGCCCTGAGGCGCGTTGCGACCGGTACCGCGCCCGAGCGCCGTACGGCCGACACACCCACAACCATTGCATACAGTATTCCAGCCCGGTAGTGTCGGGCCATGCTGCAGACGAATCCCGAAGACCTGGCCCTCTCCGCGATCACGCGGTCGGCGGCGACTCGTGCGGGCGCCCGTGCACGGCGGGGGCGGGCATGACGACCTACGGCGATGACGCGACGATCCGGCGGATACTCACCGCCACCGGCGGCACCTGGGCCGTGGTGGGCCTGTCCGACAACCCCGAGCGAGCCGCCTACCGCGTGGCCGCGAAGCTGCAGCGCATCGGCAAGCGGGTGGTGCCCGTGCACCCCAAGGCCGAGGCGGTGCACGGCGAGCGGGGCTTCGCGTCCCTGGCGGAGATCCCCTTCGCGGTGGACGTGGTGAACGTGTTCGTCAACTCCGCCCTCGCCGGGGGCATCGCGGACCAGGCCGTCGCGATCGGCGCCAAGGCGGTGTGGTTCCAGTTGGGCGTCATCGACGAGGCCGCCTACGCCAGGACGCGCGACGCGGGCCTGCTCATGGTGATGGACCGCTCCGCGGGTCGGGAGATCCCCCGCATGGGACTCATCTGACGGACGGGAGCACTCTGGTGCGGGCGCTTCGGGGGCGGATCCGACGCGGCGGTTCCTGGCGTAGTCGACGAGCCGGTCGGGTCCGGGGTTCTCCGCCGGCCATCCCGAGCGGGCCAGGTCGCGGCAGCGGTCCGCCACGAACGCGTCACCGAGGGGCTCGGTCCGTCCGGCGCGGCGTCCCGGCCGCAGCCAGGAGTCGGCAGCGGCGTCGGGCCGGCATGGGAGGCCGCCGAAAAACCGAGGGCGGGACGGGCGCGCGCCGGTGCATACTCCGGCGGTGATCGTCGTGCAGCCCGTGCTGGAACTCGCAACCGCGGACGGCTTCGCCCTATGGCCGGTGGCCGAGCGCGCACCGTTCACCTTCATGCCGCTCCATGGCGCCATGTCGGAGGCCGAGGTCGGCACGGCCGCGATGACCATCGCCGCCTACAACCACGTACGGGTGGACGACGAGGCTCCGCCCACCCGGCCCCTTGATCCCGTCGAGTATTTCGTGAAAGCACTGCTGGACGGGAGGGACGTCCAGGCGCCGGGCGGTCTTCAGGTCGCCGACCCCCTGGGAGGAGTCGTGCTGCGGCCCGGCTGCTGCAACGGCCTGGAGGAATGGCGCGACTGGTTCGACGTCCTCGACGGGCCCGGCCATGCCGGCTTCGGCCACGACCCCTCACCGCTCGCCGAACGGCATGGCGACACCGTGTTGTTGACGGTCGACACCCAGAGGGACGACAGTCCGGTGCTCGCGGTCGACATCGACGTGCTGCGACGCGGGATCGAAGGCGCCGAGCGGGACCTCGCGGGGTTCCTCCGCGCCGCCGCCGCCTGGGCGGCGGCACGTCTGGCCGGTCATGCCGTCCCGGTCGTCGCCGCGCTGGCCCGTGGCATCGGCATGCCGCCGCCCCAGGGGTAGCGCGGCCGCCGCGACCACGTCAGCCCGCGCTCAGCGGGTACCCGATGCCTGCGATGTCCTCGGCCAGCTCGTCGAGCGTGACCTCCGGGTTCAGTGTCGCGACGACCCGCGCGGTGAGCGGGCGCAGCGCCTGGACATGGCGTACGGCGTCCAGGTCGACCGGTACCCCGTAGTACTCCTCGGCGAAGGCGCGGAACGCCTCGGGCGAACGGTCGGTCAGCAGCTCGAACAGATACGCCGCGCCGTCGGCGTCCTCGCGGTCCTGCGGCAGCTCGACGGGGCCGTGCCGCCACGCGTCGTCCCCCGCCTCACGCCACAGGCAGACGGTCGCGACCGGCACCCCCTCCTCGTCGCAGAACGCGGGTTCCTCGACGTACGGACGGAACACATCGGGGACCTCGTCGAGAACGCCGGGCCAGGGCTCATGGTCCTCCGATCCGTAGGGACTGAGGGGCGACTCGTGGTCGAAGCCGCGGACGAAGGCCCCGGCGGCGGAGAACACGATCGCGTACTCGTCGCCCGATCCGTTGCGCACGGAGGCCATCTCCTCCCCCGTGTCCCATGCGGCGTCGAAGGAGTGGTAGCGCGTCTCCCACTCGGGGCTGAGGATCGCGTCGAGCATCGCCAGCGAGCGGCAGTGGTCGCGCAGTTCGGCGATGGAGGGCAGTCGTGGGGCAACGTCGTGAACGGTCACCCGCATATCCAAGCCCATGACTCCGACATCCCCGGCCCGGGCCCCCTCGCCCCGCGGAGATCGGTGCCGCGCGCACTCCCTGTGCTGCTGAGCATGGTCACGCGAAAGCGCTACGGAGGGCGGAGATGCCTCCACGCACCCGAAACGCACCCGAAACGGCGGCACGGCCGGGATCGACGCGGCCCTGGGACGCCGGTCGCCGCACGAACGCCCCGTCCCGCCCGCCAGGCCGGGCAGGCCGGTCTGCGTCGGCTGAGCGTTCCGCCGGGACCTGGGCCAGAATGGTCGGGAGGTGAGCGCGATGACGCCTTGGCGGGTTCGGGATCTGGAGGAACGCGACCTCGACCAGGTCGTACGGATCTGGGAGGAGTCCCGCGAGACCTCCGAGGACCCGGCGGTGACCCTGGCGGAGGTGGTCGGGGCCCTGCGCGCGGGGGCGCCGGCCGTGGTGGCGATGGTCGGCGACCGGGTGGTGGGGGCCGCGGTGTCCTCGATGGCGCAGGAGCGGGCCTGGGTGCTGCGGTTGGCCATCGCCCGGCAGTGGAGACACCACGGGATGGGCTCTGCGCTGCTGGCCGCCCTGGAGGAGAACCTGGCGGAGAGGGGGGTGCGCCGGATCGGCGCGCTGCTGCCGGCGGGCGAGGTCGGGGAGCAGGCGTTCAGGAACTCGGGGTACTCCTGCCGCCCGGGTCTGAGCTACTTCGAGAAGGTGCTGTCCGCCGACTCCGCGGAGGCCACGCTGCTGGACCAGCTCGGTGGCGAGGTCCCGGAGGCGGGGCTGTGGGACCGCATCGCGGGCATGTCCGCGGAGAAGGAGCTCATCGAGCGGCGGCTGGTGCTGCCGCTGGAGCATCCGGAGGTCGCGGAGCGCTACCGCCTCGTGCCGCCGCGTGCCGTTGTCCTCTTCGGCCCACCGGGCACGGGCAAGACCACGTTCGCCAAGGCGGTCGCCTCCCGGCTGGCGTGGCCTTTCATCGAGGTGCTCCCGTACCAGCTGGCCGAGGACGCACACGGGGTGGCGGACGGGCTGCGGCGGCTCTTCGCCCGGGTCGAGCACCTGGAGCAGGTGGTGCTCTTCTTCGACGAGGCGGAGGAGATCGCCTCGGAGCGGCAGGACCCGTCCACCCTCGCCCACCGGGTGACCAACGAGCTCCTCAAGCTCATCCCGCAGTTCCGGCGCGGCGAACGCCGGCTGCTGATCTGCGCGACCAACGCGGTGCGCTCGCTGGACCCGGCCTTCCTGCGGCCGGGACGCTTCGACTTCCTGATCCCGGTCGGCCCGCCGGACCTCGCAGCGCGGCGGGCGATCTGGATCCGCTACATCGGGCCGGACCGGGTGGCGGACATCGACCTGGACGCCCTGGTCGAGGCGAGTGACCGCTTCACTCCGGCGGACATCGAGTACGCGGCCCAGGCCGCCGCGCAGATCGCCTTCGAGCGGCACCTGGCGACGGACCCGCGCACCGCGGCGGAGCTGACGCACCGCACCGAGGACTATCTGCACGCGATCGCCCGTACGCGCACCACCCTCACTCCCGAGGACATCCGCGCCTTCGACCACGATCTGCGCGCAGCCGCCCGCGTGTGAGGAGCGGGGCCTGCGGCGGAACCGGCGCGGGGCCCGGCGCGAGCCGGGCCCCACGGGTTGTCAGGACAGCTGCGGCACGTCGATCCGGTCGATGTCCGGAGCGTATCCGTCTGCGCTGTCGAAGGTGATGGTGTTGGCACCCGCCTTGAGCGCGACGGGGACGTGGACCGTCTCGACGGTGCCCCAGTCCCCCGTGGACGGGAACTTGTGGCCGGTGGCGGCGCCACCGTTGGCGGAGACGCGGACGGTGCGGGCGTCACCGCTGACGTAGGCGACCTCGACGAGGTAGGTTCCGGACTTCTTCACCACGACGTCGTTGAAGCGCAGCGAGCCTCCGAGGTAGAGGTTGCCGACCTTGCGGCCGGCGGAGCAGGCGCCGCAGTCGCCGACGGAGGCGTTGCCGGCCAGGGTGTTGCCCGGGGCCTCGGCCTCGTAGGCGGTCGTCGGCTGGGCGTGGCCGCCGCGCGGGGTGACGGTGAACAGGCGGGAGCCGTGCGCGGGCAGGGTCTCGGTGATCCTGTTCTTGTGGGCGCCGAGGTTCTGGTGGCTCCACACGTCGCGGACGGACGCGTTGCCGGAGAAGCCGAGCGAGGTCCAGTCGGCGGTGACGGCCGCGGGTGCGTCGGCGAGGTTGAACAGGGCGACGGTGTAGCTGCCGTCGGCGTTCCGCGCGGCCCAGACCTGCTGGTCGTCGGAGGGGGTGACCGGGCGGGCTGGCGGGGTGCTCGACTGGTTGAGCGCGATGACCTCGCGGTTGGTCAGCAGGGACAGCCCGTAGTCGTCGAGACGGGTGAGGTCGTCACCGGTGTAGAGCGGGGACTTGGCGATCGCCCACAGCGTCATGTAGCTCTGCCGCTCGGCCTGGGTGAGGCCGTCCATCGCGCCGTTGCCGACGTCGAGGGAGTCGAGGTCGTTCCAGCCGCCGGGACCGCCGTGCCGGCTCCACGCGGCCGCGTCGTCGAAGCGGTCGTCGACGGAGTTCTCCCAGGTGACCAGGGTGTCGCAGTAGCACTCCACGTCGGTGTCGATGCGCCAGCCGTTGGAGTACTTCTTCCAGTCGGCGACATGGCCGATGTCCAGCGACCAGGACAGCTCGAGGTGGATGGGACGGCCGGTGGCGGCGATGGCCTTCTGCCAGGCGGCGATGTCGGCGCGGTTGTCGTAGTTGTCGCCGCTCTTGAAGGAGCCGGGGCCGACACCGTCGATCTTGAGGAAGTCGTAGCCCCAGTCGGCGATCATGCGCGCCTGGGAGTCGACGTACTTCTGGGCGCAGGGGTCCGAGAAGTCGATCTTGTATGAGCTGTCCCAGCCGTTGGTGGTGCGCAGGTCGTCGTAGACGATGTCGGCGGTGGTGCAGCCGGCGGCCTTCCAGATCGGCACCGTGCCGTCGCCGTAGGCCTCCTTCTCCAGTCCGACGGGCAGGTAGATACCGGCCTTCAGGCCCTTGCCGTGGATGTGGTCGGCGACCGCCTTCATGCCGCGCGGGAAGCGCTCGGGGTCCGGGGTCTGCCGGCCGTACGCGTCGAACTCCGGCTTCCAGGACTGGTCGCGCCACCAGCCGGCGTCGAGGTTGACGTAGCTGTAGCCGTACTTCTTCAGCTTGGCGGCCAGCGCGTCGGCCTGCTTGAGGACGTTCGCCTCGGTCAGGTAGCTGTAGTCGCCGGTGGGGTTGAGTCCGGGGTACTTGGAGGACTGCATGCTCCAACTCGACCAGCCCATGTAGGGCTTGGCGGCGACCTGGTGCGCGGTGGTGCTCGAGGCGGCGGCGTTCGAAACGCCGGCGTTCGCAGCGGCGGGGGCTGCGGCCGCGCTGCCGGGCCCGGTCGCCTGGGCGGCCGGGACGGCGGCCGACACGCCGGCGGTGAGGGCCAGGACGAGCAGTGTCCTGGCGGCGGTCGAGGGCAGGGTGGAGCGTGAGGGTGACCTCATGGGTCGGACCTCCTGGGATGGGGTACGGCGGTTGCGGTGCGGGTGGTGTCCCGGGCCGTGGGGCGTCAGCCCTTGCCCGAGCCGATGGTCAGACCGCTGATGAACTGCCGCTGCAGCGCGAAGTACACCAGCAGCGTGGGGACGGCGGTCATCAGGGCGCCGGCGGCGATGAGGTTCGGGTTGGTGAAGTACTGGCCCTGCAGGTTGGCCAGGGCCGAGGTGATGGGCCGCTTGTCGCCCGTCTCGATGAGCGCGAGCGGCCAGAAGAAGTCGTTGTAGATCCAGATGGACTCCAGCGTGGCCAGCGCGGCGAAGGCCGGCCGGCACAGCGGCAGGATGATCTGGAAGAACTGCCGCCACACCGGGGCGCCGTCGACGAGTGCGGCCTCGGTGATCTCCCCGGGGATCGTCTTCATGTAGTTGCTCAGCACGAAGGTGCAGAAGCCGCACTGGTAGGCGATGTGGATGGCGATGATGCCCCAGGTCGAGTTGTACAGGAGCAGCGAGTCGCTCATCCACGCCGGCAGCGGGAGCAGCAGGTAGAGCCGGTAGAGCGGGGTGATGAGCACCTGCGCGGGCAGCAGGTTGCCCGCGGTGAAGAGCATCAGCAGCGCGATGTTCCAGCGGAAGTCGAAGCGCGAGACGAAGAAGGCGACCGCCGCGGAGAACAGCAGGGTGCCCAGCACCGACGGGACGGTGATGAGGACCGAGTTCCAGAAGAAGTGCGGCATGCCGGACTGGTTCCAGGCGTCGGTGAAGTTCTGCAGGCTGATCCCGCGCGGCCAGGACAGGTAGCCGTGCTTTGCGGTGTCCTCGTAGGGGCGCAGCGAGGTGTAGACGGCCCACAGCAGCGGCAGCAGCCACAGCAGCGCGATCGCGGCGAGCATCACGTGCCGTCCGGTCTGCCGCGGGGGCCGGGACGCGGCACCGCCGCGCGGCGGGGTGTCGCGGGGGCGGGTGGGGGCGACGGGCGGCGGCGTGGCGGTCGTGGTCACCGGTCCTCCTTGCGGAAGTTCTGGACGAGGAAGGTCCCGATGGCGGCGAGGGAGACCAGGAGCAGGACGACCGCGAGGGCGGAGCCGTAACCGATGTGGCTGGACTCACCGATGATGTTGTCGGTGATCAGCAGCGACAGCAGTTCCATTCCGGGCTTGCTGCCGACGCCGCCGCCGAGCACGTAGACGACGTCGAAGGCCCGCAGGGACTCCATGACGGTGACGACCAGGATGATGACGTTGACCGGCTTGAGGGCGGGGAAGACCACTTTCAGGAAGGTCTGGCGGCCGTTGGCGCCGTCGAGGGCTGCGGCCTCCTTCAGGGCCGGGTCGAAGCCCTTCAGCCCGGCCAGGTAGAGGATCATGATGTAACCGGTGTGCCGCCAGGCCGAGGCGACCAGGACGGCCCACAGGTTGAGGTCGGGGTCGCCCAGCCAGTCGATGTGCCGCCCTGGTGCCACCGCGCCCAGCGCACTGTCCAGCAGACCCGTGTCGGGGTTGTAGATGATCTCCCAGATGAGGCCGACGACGGCCAGGGAGAGCACCATCGGCAGGAAGATCGCCGTCTGGTAGACGCGGGTGAAGCGGAGCTTCCGGTCGAGCTGGTACGCGAGGAAGACCCCGAACGGGGTGGGCAGCAGCGCGGTGAAGAGCAGCCAGATGACGTTGTTCCGCACCGCCGGCCAGAACGGGGGGTAGTTGGTGAAGATCTGGTGGTAGTTGTCGAGCCCGACCCAGTGGATGTCGGACAGGTAGATGCCGTCCCAGCTGGTGAAGGACAGGCCCATGGAAGCCAGCGCCGGCAGCCAGACGAAGACCAGCAGGGCGAGCAGCGGCACGCCGACGACGACGGCCAGGAAGAGCCGGTCGCCGGCGCCGAGCCGGCGGGGGCGGCGGGGCGCCGCGGTGGCGTCGGGCACGGGGGCCTTGGGCGAGGGCGGTGCGGCGGGGGACGCGGAGGGCACGGTGAACCTTTCCGGTCCGGTCAGGAGGTGAAGAAGCGCGAGCGCTGCGACTCGATGCGCTTCAGCAGGGCCGAGCCGTCGTCCGGGCGGCCCAGCCACTGGGTGAGTCCGGGAAGGAGGACGGTGGAGATGAAGCCGGGGTCGCTGTCGCGGTCGGCGAACTGGGTGATGTGCTTGGCGGAGGCGATGAGTTCGGCGGACTTCTTCTGCAGCGGGTTGTAGGAGCCTGTGTCGGCCTGGGCGTTGACGGCCACGTTGCTGGGGTCGACGCCCATGTAGAGGTTCTCCGCCTTGGCGGTGCCGAAGAACTCCAGGAGCTCCTTCGCCCCCTTCTCGTTCTTGGGGCGGCGGCTGAGCATGAAGCCGTCCGTGGGCGCCTCGACGGCGTCCTGCCCGTTGGCCGGGTCGATCTCGGGGAAGGGGAAGAAGTCGATGTCGGCGCGGAGCGCCTCGTCGGAGATCTGCTGGCCGAGGAAGAGGCCGATGACCGCCATGCCGGACTTCTTGTCCAGCAGCGACTGCGCCGCGTCCTGCCACGAGCGTCCGCCGGCGCCCTGCTGGTAGTAGGGGCTGATCTCGCGCCACAGGTCGAGGGTGGTGGCGGCGCGCTTGTCGGTCCAGGAGACCTCGCCGCGCATCAGGGACATGTGGAACTCGTAGCCGTTGGCCCTCAGGTTGAGGTAGTCGAAGGCGCCGAGGATGCTCCATGCGTCGCCGCCGCCGTAGCCGGAGGCGATCGGGGACAGCCCGTCCTTCTTCATCCGCTTGGCGAGCGCGGTGAACTCCGACCAGGTGCGCGGGACGCTGTAGCCGCGCTCCTGGAACAGGCTCTTCCGGTAGAAGACGCCCCAGGGGTAGTTGTAGAGCGGGACGAAGTAGAACTTGCCGTCCTCACCGCGGGAGAGCTGCTTGGTGGCCTCGCTGAAGCCGCCGCCTATCTTCTCCCACACGTCGTCAAGGGGGGCGGCGAGGCCCTTCTTGGCGAAGTACTGCATGCGGTAGCCGGCGAACCAGGTGAACACGTCGTCCGGAGTGCCCTGCAGATAGCTGGAGATGCCCTTCTGGAAGCTGTCATGGTCGACGGTGTTGGTCTTGACCGTCAGGCCGCTCTCCTTGGCGAAGGCCTTGGTCACCGCCGCGTAGGCGGCCTTGGGCGTGGCGTCGGCCCCGTTGGATCCGAAGGTCACCGTCTTGGGGTCGGCCGCCGGTCCCCCGCCGCAGGCGGTGAGCAGGGGGGCGGCGAGTGCCGCGGCTCCGAGTCCGAACAGTCCGCCGACCACGGTACGGCGGCTGGTCTGAGGCGTGGTCAGGACGGTGCGGCTCTGCAGCGTCATCGCTACTCCTAGTACGTGTCTGATCTGATGAAGGACTGGATCGCGGTGGCCGCGGCCCCGCGTGCCCACTCCTCGAAAGGCAGCGGCCGCGTCCGCAGGTCGCACTGCGCGGCGGTGCCGAAGGCGGAGGCGGCGAACGCCTCGAGGATCTGGTCGGCGAACAGGTCGTGGGCCACCAGGCCCTCACCCGAGATGATCACGCGCTCCGGGCCGAAAAGGTTGGCCACCGAGCCGATGGCCCGGCCGATCGCCTCGCCGGCCCGCGCGTACACCTCCCGGGCCCCCGGATCGCCCGCGTGGGCCAGGCGCAGTGCCTCGGAGGCGTCGGCCACGGGGGCGCCCGTCGCCTCGCGGACGGCTCGGACGATGGCGGGGTCCGCCGCGATCGCCTCCACACACCCGCGGTTGCCGCAGTGGCACGGCGGTCCCTCCGGGTCGATGGACAGGTGCCCGAGTTCACCCGCCACCCCGTACGCGCCCGACACCACCCGCCCGTGCACGACGAGTCCGCAGCCGATGCCCGCCCCGACCGTCACCACGGCGAAGTCGGACAGGCCCACCCCGGCGCCGAACCACTGCTCGGCGACGGTGAGCGCCCTGACGTCGTTGTCAACGGTCACGGGCAGGCCCGTGGTCATCCGAGCCAGTTCGGCCAGCGGGATGTCGCGCCAGTCGAGGAACGGCGAGTAGCGCACCACGCCGCCGGCCCGGTCCACGTCACCGGAGACCGCGATGCCCACGCCGCTGACGGGGACGTCGAAACCGGCGGCCTCCGCCTGCAGTTCGTGCACGAGGGCCGCCGCCGCCTCCAGGACGGCCCTGGGGTCGGGGGCGGCCAGCGGCACGTGCCGGGCGGTGCGGATCCGGCAGCACAGGTCGGTGAGCACACCGATGATCTCGTCACCGGTGATCTTGAGGCCGATGAACAGCGCGCGGCCGCCGTCGACCCGTACGGGGTTGGCCGGCCGCCCAAGGGAGGTGCGCGCCTCCTCGTCCACGTCCTCGACGAGGTACCCGGCCTCGATCAGCGGCCGGACCGCCTTGGTGACCGCGGCCGCCGACAGCCCGGCGCGTCGGGCGACTTCGGTGCGGGTGAGCGGGCCGTGGCACAGGACGGTGGTGAAGATCTGGGAGACGGCCGGCGTGTGGGCCGGGAAGGCCTCCGCCGGCGGGATCGAGCGCATGGCCGGGAACCTAGGCAGGTTTTTTTCTGCTGTCAATAAAATAAGCAAGGTTCCTGGGAAGTTGTTCCAGTGAGGGAGTGTCAACTTCGAAAGCGCGGGGCGAGCTGGGTGTTGACATCTGATCCAAGGTAAGGATTGGCTGCCGACTGACCCCTGGCGACACCCGAACGTGAGGACCCATGCCCGTGATCACCCATGCCCCGGACACCGGGATCTGGCTGCTGAGCACCCCGCGCACGTCGTACGCGCTGCGGATCGACGTCACCGGTGCCCCCTGCCACATCGCCTGGGGCCCACGGCTGACCCTCGAGGAGGCGGCGGAACTCGCCGTCCCCCCGCAGCCGGAGGCGAGCAGCTTCGAAGGCCGGCCGCCGGTGGGCGAGGAGCTCCCCGTCGACGGCGGGGCCCGCTTCGGGCCGCCGTCGCTCCAGGTCCGGTTCCCCGACGGGACACGGGCCTTCGAGTGGCAGCCGGTGGGCCACGAGGTGGAGGAAGCCGCGCCCGGTGTAAGCGAGTTGGCGCTGCGGTTCCGCGACCGCGTCCACCCCCTGGAGGTCACCCTGCGGTACCGGGTGCACGACGACAGCGACGTCATCGAGCGGCGCACCGTCCTGCGCAACGCGGGCGACCGGCATCTCACCGTGCTCCGGGCCGACTCCGCCGCATGGAGTCTGCCGCCGCTGCCCGACTACCGGCTCAGCCACGTCACCGGGCAGTGGTCCGCGGAGAGCAGGCTGCACCGGGACCGGCTGCCGCACGGCGAGACCGTGCTGACCAGCCGCCGCGGCATCACCAGCCACCACGCCAACCCGTGGGTGATGCTCGACGCGGGCGACGCCACCGAGACGCACGGCCGGGTGTGGAGCGCCGCCCTGGCCTGGAGCGGCAGTTGGCGCATCACCACGCAGCGCACCCCCGACGGCCGGGCCGGCGTCACGGGCGGCGCCGGGCACGACGGGACGAGCGTCCCGCTGGCCCCCGGCGAGGAGTTCACCACGCCGGTCTTCGCGGGCCTGTACAGCGACGACGGCTTCGGCGCCGCCAGCCGCACCTGGCACGAGTACGCCCTGGCCCATGTCCTGCCGCACCCGCGGGAGATCGCGCCGGTGCTCTACAACTCCTGGGAGGCCACCGGCTTCGACGTCGACGAGCCCGGCCAGACGGCACTCGCCGTCCGCGCCGCCGCGCTCGGGGTGGAGCTGTACGTCGTCGACGACGGATGGTTCGGGGCGCGGCGCGACGACCGCGCGGGGCTCGGCGACTGGACCCCGGCCGCCGACCGCTTCCCCTCCGGGCTCCGCCCGCTCTCCGACGAGGTGCACCGTCTCGGGATGCGCTTCGGCCTGTGGGTGGAACCGGAGATGGTCAACCCCGACAGCGATCTGTACCGCGAGCACCCGGACTGGGTGCTGCACGTCCCCGGCCGCGCCAGGACCGAATTGCGCAACCAGCTGGTCCTCAACTTCGCACGGCAGGACGTCGCCGACTGGGCGTACGGCTGGCTCACCCGGCTCGTCGCCGACAACGGCGTCGACTTCCTCAAGTGGGACATGAACCGCGCCTTCAGCGAGGCCGGCTGGCCCGGCCGCGAGGACGGGGCCGACCGGCTGTGGACGGACTACGTGCACAACCTCTACGGGGTGATCGACCGGCTCCGGGCCGACCACCCACGGCTGCGCATCGAGTCCTGCAGCGGCGGCGGAGGCCGGGTGGACCTCGGCATCCTCTCCCGCACCGACCAGGCGTGGACCTCCGACAACACCGACGCCGCCGACCGCGTGTCCATCCAGCACGGCTACGGCCAGCTCTACCCCGCGCGCACCATGGCGGCCTGGGTGACCGACGTGCCCAACCAGCTGACCCACCGCCAGGTGCCGCTGCGCTTCCGCTTCCATGTCGCGATGGCCGGCGTGCTCGGCATCGGCGGTGACCTCACCCGCTGGTCCGAGGAGGAACTGGCCACCGGGGCCGAGCTGGTGGCCGAGTACAAGCGGGTCCGCCACCTCGTCCAGCACGGCGCGCTGCACCGGCTGCGCGGCCCCGAGGAGGAGGGCCCGGCCGTGGTGGAGTACGCCGCGCAGGACGGGAGCGAGGCCCTGGTGCTCGCCTGGCAGCTCGTCCACCGGCACGGCGGCCCGCGGGGACCGGTGCGGCTGGGCGGCCTCACGCCCGGGGCCCACTATCGCGACACACGCACGGGGACCGTGCACCACGCGGCCGTGCTCGCCGGGTACGGGCTCACGCTGGATCTGCCGTCCGGCGACTGGGCCAGCGCGGCGGTGCACCTGGTCCGCGTCCCGGCGCGGGACGACGCATGAGCGCCCGGGCGGCCCGCGCCGCGCGCCGCGCATCTGGGCAACTGCGCAAACCCGAAGTCGTCGGATCTTGTCCAGCATGACGTGACACCGTCAAGGTGAGCTCCGTCCTCCGTCCCGAACACCCGCCGGCCCTCTGCACGTTCCTCACCCCTCATCACGAAGGGCGTTGCATGTCGCACCGCTTCAGACGAGCACGTTTGACGGCACTCGCCGCCTTGTTGTCCACGATCGCCGTTCCAGCCGTCGCCGCCCACGCCGCGGACCCGGAGGCCCAGGCGTCCCGGTCCGCGGCCCGCACGGCCGCCGACGCCGCCGCCGCGCACTCCCTCACCCTCTCCGATGGCTCGGTGCTGCGCTGGTCCGACGACGGGTCAGGCGTCCTGACCCGCAAGGACGGCACCACCCGGGCCTTTCCCGTGGCGACCACGAAGGGCCGCAGCGCGTTCGGCGACCCGCTGACCCCTTCGGCCGAGATCCTCCAGCGCAGGGCCGAGGCCGCCGCGCTGACGCCGTACTCCGTGGGCGCGTCCGCGGGCGCCCGCTCGGCGGTCCGCCCCCAGACGATGAACTCCGGCGCCGTGCCGCTGCCGAAGGGCGTCCTCGCGGCTCTCGAGAGCATCGGCGGCAAGAGCGCGGCCGCCCCTTCCGCGGCGGCCGCCAAGGACCTGCCCACCAACGAGGGGCTGACGACGTCCTTCCAGTCGTACCTCAACGCGGGCGGCGTCAACGCCGTCGGCGCCTTCCAGGACACCGCCGCCTACCTCGGCGCGCTGCCCGGTGAGGGCCAGATCATCACCAACGTGTCGCTCGGCGACCTCACCGACCAGAGCATGGCCGACGCGGGCGACGACTACGTGCGCCTCAACGGGCCCACCACCGTGCTCCGCGCCGGCCAGCGCTACCTGGACTTCCCCTCCCTGCCCCTGATACCCACCTACACCAGCGACAACAAGGGCCGCCTCGACCCGACCGGCTCCATCGAGGGCCAGGACCCCAACCTCGCCGAAGTGCTGCTCGACTTCTCGATGATGGCCCCGCTGCCGCACGACCGGCAGCGCCCGGAGGCCACGGGGAGCGGCGCGACCGACCTGCTGGGCATCGCGCCCGGCGCGAAGTACCGGCTCGTGGTCCCCGAGGAGCCCTCCGCCCCGGGCATCGCGGCCGCGCTGCGGGCCGCGGCCGCCCAGAAGCCGCGGCCGAACGTCATCACCGCGAGCCTCGGCTTCGGCACGGACGGCACCATCGGCTTCCCCTCGCGGTGGCTGGAGGACGACCCGGAGATCAGGGACACCCTGCGCTCGATCGTGGACTCGGGGATCGTCGTGGTCGTGTCGTCCAACGACGGCACGCGCCTCGGCCTGCCGGTGTCCGTCGGCCCCGACGGCGGCAGCACCCCGACCGACGTGACGACGGACAGCCGCGCGCAGACGTCCTACGAAGACGTCGCGCCCACCACCACCCCCACCGTGGTGCGCGACACGGGGGTGATCGCCGCCGGCGGCACCACCGTCGACGACACGCTGAGCTCGGACGACGTGCGCACCGCGGTCTATCCGACGACCCGCTACAACGGGTCCGCGGGCTACTCCTCGGGCTTCGGCTCCCGGATCGACCTCGCGGCGCCCGGTGACAACCTACCCTCGCTGCTCCACACGCCGGAAGGACCGGACGTGGTGCTCAACGGCGGCACCTCGGCCTCCGCTCCGATGATCGCCGCCGCGGCGGCGAACGTGCTGGCGGCCGCCGAGGCGACCGGGCAGGAATTCAGCCCGCGCGAGGTCAGGAAGCTGCTGGTGGACACCGGCCGCCCGATCGCCCAGCCCCCGCAGGCCGACCGGGAACTGCACATGGGCACGCAGCTGGACGTGACCGCCGCGGTGGAGAAGGTGCTCGCCAAGCGCCACCACCTCACCCCGGCCGCGGTGCGGATGTCCGTCGCCGAGCGCCAGCTGATGTCGGTGAGCCCGACCACCTCCTTCGTCGAGGCCACCGACCCCGCCGCCATCGACCTGGCCGGCCCCGCGGACGGCGCGGGCAACCCGTCCGGGCAGAACGCGATCTCGCCCATCACCTTCGGTCTCGACCTCACCGGCGGACACGGCAAGCTGACGTACCGTCTGCGCGTCGACGACCGCGGCACGATCCCGTCCGCCGGCCCCAGCCTGCGTGTCCTGCCGCGTGAGCTGCTCGCCGCCGCCGGGCTGCCGCTCGTCTCCGACGAGACGCGCAGCGTCCAGGTGACGTTCGAGGCGCTCTCCAAGGGCAAGGTGGTGGCCTCGGCCGCGCGGCGGCTGACCTTCACCCCGACCGACGGCACGTATGTGCAGCCCCAGGCCCCGACCACGCCTGGCTCGGCGCCGCTGGGCAAGCCCGTCACCGTGCACTACGACCTCACCGGGCTGCGCGGCGCGACCGCCCCCGAGCTGGTGCTGTCCTCGGTTGGCCACTGGACGCCGTTCACCACGGCCGACAAGTGGCGTGCCCACTGGCGCACCCGCCTCACCGGCACCAAGGGCACCGTGACCATCCCCGCGTCCGCCTTCGAAGCCGGCGGCGCCGGGCTCTACGGCGTCGGGATCACGCTCTACGACGGCCAGCTCTTCGGTGACTTCCGCGCCCTGCGCATCGGTCCCGGGGCCGATGAGCGCCCGCAGGCGCCGCTGCTGGGCCAGGGGAAGTCCGCCACGGCGCACAGCATCGAACTGAGCCGGCCCTCCCCGAAGCTGACCGTCTCCTGGGACGCCTCCACGGTCCGGAAGGCCGACGGCGCGGCCATCGAGTTCCTCACCCCGGCGCCCACCCTCTACGGGGCGCTCAACACCGCCACCAACCAGAACGGCAGCGGCCGGGACGACAACGGTGTCGACCACGCCTCCACCCTCTTCCGAGCCCTGCCTTCGGTGAAGGGCCGGACGGTGCTCGACCTGGAGGCGCTCGGCCTGCCGACCGGTCTTCAGTACCCGGTCAGAATCCTGCCCACCCGGGCGGGCAAGCCGATCGGCCAGGCCTCGCCCACGTCGTTCGTGGAGTACCTGGACGGCGAGACGGTCTCCGGCACCCTGGAGAACTTCGAGGTCAGCAACGGCACGGCGCTGATCGCCACCGACGACTTCGCCGAGGACGCCGACGGCTGGGCCCACCTGCGGGGCTCCACCACCGCCACGTACTCGCTGTCCGAGGGCAAGCTCGGCAGCACGGTGTCCCACGAGACCGGGACCTCGATGATGCAGATGGTGCTGGGGGCCGACCCCGGCACGGGCCACACCCTCGTCGCCCACCGGCCGTTCGAGGGCGCCATGCTCCCCGAGGTCGACCTGCGCGACACGGCGACCGGTGAGCGCGTCCGGCTCAGCGCGCTCGACCCGGGCACCGGCTCGACAGCGGTCTACTACCTGGGCGGGGTCGTGGACCCGGCCCGGCACCGGGCGGCCGTGTCGACCTTCGACGGGGCCACCGGAATCGCCTCGCTGTGGATGGTCGACATGGCCACCGGCAGGGTCTCCGCGCCGATCCCGCTCAACCCCGACAGTCCGGGGCGCGCCTTCAACAGCATCTCCTTCGACGCCTCGACCGGCACCTTCTTCGCCGCCACCAGCGGCACCCTGGGGCCCTGCCTCTCCGGGCGCGTTCCCTACTGGGCCGTGTCGGTCGAACCTTCCACCCGCACGGTGTCGCCGCTGACCACCATGCCCGACTGCACCGCCGGGCTGCTGCCCGACGGCAAGGGAGACCGGGTCTACGTCGCCGCGGGACCCATCACCTCCACGGGCGATCTCCCGCCCAGCACCTGGCGCTCGGCCGACCAGAAGTCCCTGTCCACCGCTCCTGCCACCGACCTGGGCACCCGCGGCGTCATGTGGCCGGTGCTCGACACCCGGCACCACGTCGCCCTCGTCGCCAGCCTCTATGAGGAGGCCACCGTCGGCGACAACAACGCCCTGAGCGAGATCACCGTCCTCGACCCCGACTCCGGGAAGGTGCTCGCCCGGCACCCCGTCGCCAACCTCGTCAACTCGACCATGAGCGTCAGCAACTTCGACTTCACCAGCCGGCGCGGCCTGCACATCGACCCCGCCACCCGCACGGTCTTCCTGGTGAACCCCTGGGCCAGCGGGCTCCAGCGGTTCACCTACTGACCGCACACCCCAGGAGGCCGGGTCCGCCACCCAAGTGGCGGACCCGGCCTCCTGCTCGTCCGGCCACGCATGTGCTAGATTGGCAGAGTTGCAGTTTTGGTACCCATGAACTTCTTGTGCACCTGCCGGGATGCGACCCCAGGTGCATTTTTTGTTTTTTCCGGTCTTTCCGGAGGGGTCATTGCGGCGACGGAAGTCCGCAAAGTGCGGCCTTCGTGTACTGCTCCCAAAGGAGATTCCCATGGCGACCGGCACCGTGAAGTGGTTCAACTCGGAAAAGGGCTTCGGCTTCATCGAGCAGGACGGCGGCGGCGCCGACGTCTTCGCTCACTACTCCAACATCGCCACCCAGGGCTTCCGTGAGCTCCAGGAGGGCCAGAAGGTGAGCTTCGACGTCACGCAGGGCCAGAAGGGCCCGCAGGCGGAGAACATCGTCCCGATGAGCTGACCCACCGGGGACGCACAGGGCCGGCACCCCACGGGGTGCCGGCCCTTCCTCATGCGCGCGTCCATGCGCGCGTCCCGGCAGCGCGGGACGGCGGCGCGGGACGGCGGGCGGGGGGGGGGGGGGGGGGGGGGGGGGGGGGGGGGGGGGGGGGGGGGGGGGGG
>NZ_JBYIQP010000089.1:0-28152 GCF_057707665.1 Actinacidiphila sp. bgisy167
GCTAGACACACTCGGGTCAATCGCCTGTCCGCCAGCAGGGAGAGTGACCCATGTCCGTGACCAGACGTCAGATGATCGCCACCACGGGGGCGTTGGGCGCAGGGATCGCCGTCGCCGGCAGCGTCGGAGAACTGTTCGCCGGCACGGCGTTCGCCGCGGGGGCCGGCGGCTACGGCCCCCTCGTGCCCGATCCCGACGGCCTCCTCGACCTCCCCCGCGGGTTCCGCTACCGCGTGCTGTCCCGCCAGGGCGCCGCGCTGAGCTCCGGAGAGGGGCAGGTGCCCGGGAACTTCGACGGGATGGCCGCGTTCCCCGCCCACCGCGGCGGCGGGGTGCACCTCGTCCGCAACCACGAGAACCGCGATACCGCGACCGCCCCCGTCCCCCTGGTCGACGGGCTGGTCTACGACCCCGGGGCCAAGGGCGGCTGCACGGTCCTCACGCTCGACCGCGGCGGCGCGGTCACCTCGCAGCGGGTCGGCGTCGCCGGCACCGCCGTCAACTGCTCGGGCGGCCCGACACCCTGGCGCACCTGGCTGACCTGCGAGGAGAACGAGGACAAGGCCGGCACCGGCGGCTACACCAAGGACCACGGCTTCGTCTTCGAGGTCGACCCGCACGACCCCCGGAGGACGGGGGCCGAGCCGCTCACGGCCCTGGGCCGCTTCCAGCACGAGGCCGTCGCCGTGGACCCCCGCGACGGCACGGTGTACGAGACGGAGGACGCCTTCCAGGCGCCCTTCGGCCTGTTCTACCGCTTCCACCCGCGCAAGCCCCTCGGCGGCCGCGGCTCCCTGCGGGCCGGCGGCGCCCTCGAGGCCATGCGCGTGCCGGGCGTGCCGGACCTGTCGGCGGTGCAGGAGACCGGCGCCCACTTCGACGGGATCGAATGGGTGCCGGTGCCCGACCCCCTGGCCGAGGAGACACCGGTACGACTGCAGGACTTCGGCCCCCGCGGCATCACGCACGCCCAGAAACTCGAGGGCTGCTACTGGGGGGCCGCTGCGTCTACTTCGTCTCCAGCTTCGCGCGGCGCGACGAGGGCTCGGCGGCCACCCACTTCGGCCAGGTCTGGCGCTACGACCCGGCCAGGCGGCGGCTGACCCTCGTCGTCGTCTTCGGGCCCGCGACCGACGTCCGGCTGCCGGGCGAGTCCCCGGACAACATCGCCCTCGCCCCGCAGGGCGGCCTGATGGTCTGCGAGGACGGCGAGGGCGCCCAGCACGTCTTCGGCGTCACCCGGCGTGGCGAGGTGTACGCGATGGCGCGCGGCCGCCAGAACATCGGCACCGCCGACGCCCCCGAGTGGGGCGAGTTCGCCGGCGTCACCTTCGCGCCGGACGGCAGGACCATGTACGTCAACTGCTACAACCCCGGCACCACCTTCGCCGTCACGGGCCCCTGGGGCCGCGCTGGCGGGCACGGCTGATCCGCCGCACCATCTGAGCAACCAGTCGGGCGCCCGCGAGGGCCGTCGTCCCTGACGGAGGCGTGGTGGCGAGGAACACCCGGACGGCCGGACCCTGCGGGGAAGCCGCGCTGCGCGCGAAGCTGCGCGTGCCGCCGGGCGGCGGCCCCGTACGGCTGCGGTCGTACGACCCGCGTGCCACCCCCGGCGGCCCCGCGGGCAAGACCGAGGCGCTGGCCTGCGTGCCGTACGTCAGGGAGCGGATCACGGCGCTGCAGGTGCGCCTGTTCGCGCAGAGCACGGCGGGCGACCCGCGGTCCGTCCTCGTGGTGCTCCAGGGCCTGGACACCTCGGGCAAGGGCGGGGCGGTGCGGCACCTCGCGAGCCTGATGGACCCCGCGGGGTGCCGCATCACCGCCTTCAAGGCCCCCACGGTGGAGGAGAAGGCCCACCACTTCCTCTGGCGCGTCGAACGCGCCCTGCCCGGCCCCGGGCGGATAGGCGTCTTCGACCGCTCCCACTACGAGGACGTCCTCGTCCCCCGGGTCCGCGGCGGCGCCCCGCCCGAGCTGTGGGAGGAGCGCTGCGAGACCATCAACTCCTTCGAGGCCTCGCTCGCCGACGACGGCGTCAGTGTCGTCAAGGTCTTCCTGCACATCAGCCGCGACGAGCAGCGGGCCCGCCTGCTGGCCCGGCTGGACGATCCCTGCAAGCGCTGGAAGTTCGCTCCGGCCGACCTGGAGGACCGGGCGAGGTGGGCCTTCTACCAGGAGGCGTACGGGGACCTGCTGGGACGGTGCTCCACGGAGGCCGCGCCCTGGTACGTCGTGCCCGCGGACCGCAAGTGGTACCGGAACTGGGCGCTCGGGCGGCTGCTGCTGGAGCACCTCGAGCTGATCGACCCGGTGTGCCCGCCAGCCGCCTTCGATGTCGGGGCCGCCCGCCGGCGGCTGCTGGCGGACTGACGGCCGCGGGGCGGCTCAGCCGCTGCAGGCCGCGCGCTGGGCCTCGTGCCAGGCGCAGACCGGGCAGAGGGTCACGCCCGGCTGCGAGTCGGGGTACTCCGTCGGGTCGCCGCAGTGGACGCAGATCGCGCGCGGCTCGTCGTCGTTCATCACCCGTTCAGCGTAGTCAGCGCTCGCGGAGCACGGCGACCGCGTGGCCTGGCAGGCGGAGGCAGCCGGTGCCGGTGGGCGGAGGGCAGGGGCGCCAGGCGGCGACCTCCAGGTAGCCCCTGGGGGCGGCGCGGCCGGGGGAGTGGAGCGGGACGAGCGCCTCCTCGGGGGAGAAGTTGACGGCGATCCGGAAGCGTCCGCGGTCCAGCCGCAGGGTGTGCCCGCCCGTGCCGACGTGAACGGCGTCCAGGCCCGGATCGGCCAGTTCGGGTTCGGCGTGGCGCAGCGCGATCAGCCGCCGGTACCAGGCGAGCAGCTCCGCGTGCGGTGGTGCGGAGGGCTCGGACCAGTCCAGGCAGGAGCGCAGCCGGGTCGCCGGGTCCTGCGGGTCGGGGACGTCCTCGGCCTTCCAGCCGTGCTCGGCGAACTCCCGGCGGCGGCCGCGGGTGATGGCGGCAGCGAGTTCGGGGTCGTCGTGGTCGGTGAAGAACTGCCAGGGCGTGCGGGCGCCCCATTCCTCACCCATGAAGAGCATCGGCGTGTACGGGGAGGTGAGCACGAGCGCGGCGGCCGCGGCGAGCAGCCCCGCGGGGACGCTCGCGCCGAGGCGGTCGCCGGTGGCGCGGTTGCCGATCTGGTCGTGGGTCTGGGTGTAGGCGAGGAAGCGGTGGCCCGGGGTGGTCGCCAGGTCCACGGGACGGCCGTGGGCGCGGCCGCGGAAGCTGGAGTGGGTGCCGTCGTGGAAGAAGACCCGGCGCAGCACCTTGGCCAGGGCCTGCACCGGAGAGGCGGCGAAGTCCGCGTAGTAGCCCTGGGACTCGCCGGTGAGGGCGGTGTGCAGGGCGTGGTGGAAGTCGTCGTTCCACTGCGCGTGCACGCCCAGTCCGCCGGCCTCGCGCGGGTCGGTGGTGCGCGGGTCGTTGCGGTCGGACTCGGCGATCAGGAAGAGCGGGCGGCCGACCGCGGCCGCGAGCGCGTCGACAGCGGTGGACAGCTCCTCGAGCAGGTGCACCGCGCGGGTGTCGACCAGGGCGTGGACGGCGTCGAGCCGCAGCCCGTCGAGGCGGTAGTCGCGCAGCCACGCCAGAGCGCTGCCGACGAGGAAGGCGCGCACCTCGTCGGAGCCGGGGGCGTCGAGGTTGACGGCGTCGCCCCAGGGGGTGTGGTGGCGGTCGGTGAAGTACGGCCCGAAGGCGGGCAGATGGTTGCCGGAGGGCCCGAGGTGGTTGTGGACGACGTCCAGCACCACCCCGAGCCCGTGGCCGTGCGCCGCGTCCACGAAGCGCTTGAGCCCGTCCGGGCCGCCGTAGGGCTCGTGCACGGCCCAGAGCGACACGCCCTCGTAACCCCAGCCGTGCGTGCCGGGGAACGGGCAGACCGGCATGAGCTCGATGTGCGTGATCCCCAGATCGGCCAGGTGCGGCAGGCGTTCGATCGCGGCGTCGAAGGTGCCGGCGGTGGTGAAGGTGCCGACGTGCAGCTCGTAGAGGACAGCGCCGGGCAGCGGGCGGCCCGCCCACTCGTGGGCCCAGGCGAAACGGTCGTGGTCGACGACCGCGCTCGCACCCTCCGGCCCGTCCGGCTGACGGCGCGAGCGGGGGTCGGGTCGCGGCGGGCCCTCGTCCAGCACGAAGGCGTAGCGCGAACCGTGCCCGGCGGGCACCTCCGCGTACCACCAGCCCCGGCGTCCTGGGTCGCGCTCCATGTCGTGAGCCCGGCCGTCGACCCGTACCTCAACCTCACCGGCGTCCGGTGCCCACACGTCGAAGCGCATGGGCACCATGCTGCCCGGCGTCCTGGGGTCACACCAGGTTGACGCGCTCCTGGATGACCGGATATCCCGCCTTGGCGAAGTGCGCCGCCATCGGCGCATTGCCCTGGTCGGTCGCGGCGGCGATCTCCGTCGCGCCGTGTCCGACCAGGTCGTTGGTGCACTCCACCAGCAGGTCGTAGGCGAAGCCGTGGCCGCGCTGCTCCGGCAGGACACCGATGAAGCCGACGCAGAACGCGCCCGGATTGCGTCCCGGCACCTGGATGCCGGCGAGCTCGCCCTCCGGGGTGTACGCCAGCCGCCACCATTCGCGCGGCGACTGCAGCCAGTTGAGGAAGTCCAGCTCGTCGCGGGCCGCCGCGTCCGGGCCGTGCAGCCGCACCATGCGGCGGGTGTGGGCGTCGAGGCTGCCGACCCCGATGCGCCCCAGCACGTCCAGGATCACCGCGTCGTCCGGTTCCGGCCGGTACTCCAGGCGTCCGGTGCGCTCGGGAAGCCCGCATTCGGGGGTCCAGTGGTAGCGGTAGCGTTCCACGAGCAGCTCCATGCCGGAGACGACGGCCGCGTCCACGCGGGACTGGGCGGCCTCGCGGACCTCGGGCAGGTCCCGCCAGCCGGGCGGCACCAGCAGCTCGTACTCGGCCTTGAGCGGCGCCGTCCGCAGCAGCCGTACGGCCGCGTCGGCGTCGGTGAAGTCGAACCAGTCCAGGGCCACGGGAGCGTCGTCCGACGGCGCGCCCCACCAGGCGGCACGGGCCACCACGACGCCGTCGCGCAGGGCCACCCACGTCCACTCGGGACGGTACTCGCCGCCCTCGTCGGTCGTGGCGTACGAGTGGCCCGTCAGGGACCGGCCGGCCAGGCCGTCGTCAGCGGGCTTCAGGGAGTGGAAGAGGTGCGATTCGCCCGCGGCGAGCGGGCGGAAGACCAGATCGGTCATGAAGGAAGTAGTCCTCACGGGAGAGCGGAGCGCTCCCGGTCAGACGGAGTACGCCCTGCGGATGACGGGGCGGGAGCGCGACATGGTGAACGGGTACATGGCTGCCGCCTCCTTTCCAGGTCCAGGGCGTGCGCCAACCCTAGCCGTGCCGCCTCCGCGGCGTCCACGCAATTGCGCCCGCCGCCCAACGGGCCGCACCTGCTGGACACCCCGGCCTCCCGGGCAGGACAATCACGCAGGTGAGTTACGAGTTCCCGACGCATGCGGCGCGGCCCACCGACGGCGAACGCGAACGCGCCATCGAGGCATTGCGCGAGGGCGCCGTCGAGGGGCGGCTGTCGCACGACACCTTTGTGCGCCGTATGGAACTCGCCCTCAAGGCGCGCCACTCGGACGAGTTGGCCGCCCTCGTCGCCGACCTGCCGCCCCGGCAAGGCCGTTGGGCCAGTGTGGTGGGCTCCCTGGTGCGCGCCGTCACCAGGACCTCGGCACTGCGGGCGCGGATGAGCCACGCATGGGCCGTCCAGCAGCTGCCTCCGCTTCTGCTGCCCGCCCCGGCCCCGTACCCCGTGCGGATCGGCCGGGACCTGTCGTGCACCTTCCGGCTCAGCCACTCCTCCACGTCCCGCTTCCACGCCGAACTCAGCCATGAGGGAGGGCTGTGGGTGCTGCGCGACCTCGGTTCGATGAACGGCACCTGGGTCAACGGCCGCCGCGTCATGGGCTCCGCCTCCGTGCGCCCCGGCGACCAGGTCACCTTCGGGGCGATGAGCTTCCGCCTGACCACCGGCTGAGCCCCGCCTGAGCCCCGGCTGAGCCGCGGGCCGCCCCCGGCCCGCTCAGCGGCGGAACAGCGGCTCGCACGACTCGCGGTCGTCGTCCAGGTACGGCAGGAGATCCGGCGCCGTGAGCGCCGCGGTCGCCCGCAGCCGGGTGACGACCTCCTCGACCGGAGGGAGCGTCAGCCCGCGGGCCGGCGCCGCTCCCGCGCGCTCCAGGCCCAGGTCCGGGTGGTCCTCGCGCACTGCGGCGGCCGGTTCCTCCAGCGGGAGTCCCGACTCCACGTCGTGCCACCACCTCGGCACGAGACGAGCAGCTCCACAGCTCCACCGCCCCCGGCACGTCCGCGCCGATCAGCGCCGCGCCCCTCGGAGTCCGCGTGGACCGCGGCCGCTCGGCGTCGCCCGGCTCGCGGCACAGGAAGAACGTGCCTCGGCACTGTCCCCGTGCCATGGAGCGCATCGTCAGGCCCGAGGGCAGGCGCACGTCCTCGACCGGATCGCGGCGGGTGATGTCGACGCTACCGGGCCGGGCGAGGCGCCCTGCGGGGGCTTTCGATGCGTCCATGGCGCGACGTTGGCAGCGGGTCTGGCGGGCCGTGACGTCGTCCCGCGTCCCTCAGGCGGTCCGGGTCCGCGGGGCCGGATGCCGGCCGCCGGAGAGGCGCAGCACCTGGCCGCTGCCCGGCGGCGGCCCCTCGTCCGCGGTGACGAAGCGCAGCTCGTGGCCGTCCGGATCACGCACCTGCGCGAGAAGCCAGCCGTGCGCGGTGCGGACGACGGCGCCGTGCGGCTCGCCGAGTGCCGCCAGCCGGGCGGCAAGCGCCTCCAGCGCGGGGAGATCCGGAACGCCGAGGGAGAACCACGGGAAGCCCGTGGAGACGGCCGCGAGGGCGGGGTCGTGGCGCAGACACAGCACGGGCCCTCCGCCAGGATGCGCCATGGCGATGCCGGCGAAGGCGCCGCCCTCGGTGAACTCCGCGACCCGGTGGTGGCCGAGGACCCGCTCGTACCACGCCTCCGCCCGGGCCGGATCGCTGACCGGCAGCGCGACCTGGTGCACCCCGGCCAGCCGCGGCAGAAAGGGGATACCGGCATACATGTGGCATACCGCACAGTGCGCCCGGCCCCGCGGTGCGAGCCGGAAGCGGCGCGCCGAACCTTGCTGACGATTCGTCAGATAATGGCGGCCTGGCTCCGGCCGCAGGTCGGCAGGCGGGCCCGCTCCCGCCCCCCGGCGGACGCACGCGCCGGGCGCGGCGAGCGGGCCCCCGTCGACGGCCGCGCGCGCACCGCGCCCGCCCGGGCCCCTACTCGTCCACGTCGCGGACCAGCAGCCCCACCGGCAGCCGGTCCAGCAGTTCGGCCAGCGGCACCACGGCCCGGAACGCGCGGCCGGTCAGCACCTCCGTCCAGACTCCTTCCGGGAGCACCAGTTCCGTGCCGCGCCAGCCGCCCGCGTCCGCGAGCCGCCGCGACAACCGGGTGACGACCGTCAGCGCCCGCCCGCCGCGGATGAAGGCCACGCAGTGCTCCCCGGCGACGCCGCGCGCGTACAGCGGCTCGTACGTGGCCTCGGGGCCGGTGAACCACTGCGGGCGCGCCCGGCGCAGGCGCAGCGCGAACTGGGTCACCTGCCGCTTCTCGCTCACCTCGCCGCTGTCCGCCGTGTCCGGGTCGTAGGGGCGGCGGTTGTCGGGATCGACGAGCAGCAGCTGCCGCTCCTCGTCGCCCTGGTAGAGATCGGGCACGCCCGGCATGGTCAGGTGCGCCAGGTGCGCGCCGAGGACGTTGACGCGCTCCGGCCCGCGCAGGGCGCGGTCGATGCGCTCGGTGGCGAAGGCGGCCGGGCCGCCCACGAGTTCGCGGACGAAGCCGGTCACGATCTGCTCGTACTCCGGGCGCTGGTCGGTCCACGAGGTGCGCAGGCCCGCCTCGCGCTCCGACTTGAGCAGGGTGGCGGCCACCCGCTCGGCCGCGCCGGGGTCGCAGAAGACGGCCGCGTGCTGCCAGGCCTGGTACTCCACACGGCGCTCAGGAAGCGGCATCCCCCGGTGCGCCAGGTAATCCCGCAGGTCCGCCGAGACTTCGCCCAGCCAGGCGGCCCACTCGCCGGGCAGTTCGCTCAGCGCGGCGAGCCGGGCGCGCACGTCGGCGCTGCGCTTGGTGTCGTGGGTGGAGCGCACCGTCGCGGTGTGCGGCCAGTCCCGGCGCAGGCGCTCGGAGAAGGCGTGGAAGTCCTCGGGCGTGGTGGCGGGACGGTCCGGCTCGCGGCCGACCTCGTTGAGGCAGAGCAGGGGATGGTAGCGGTAGAAGGCGGTGTCCTCGGCGGACTTGGCCCGCAGCGCCGAGGAGACCTGGGCCAAGCGCACCGTGAAGTCCGCCGCGGCCTGCCCGCCGCCGCGGTGCCGGCCGAGGGCCAGGTCGCACACCGCGCCGGCCGCCGGGAGCCCGGTGGCGCCCGACGCGGCCTCCAGAAGGGCGGTGTCCTCGGCGTCCGCGGGCTCGCCGGGGACGACATACGGGCGGTAGCGCGGCAGCCGTACCAGGGTCGCCTCGATCGCCTGGCGCAGCGCGGCGGGCTCCAGACCGGTGGCGCGGACGGCGGAGCGGGTCAGCCGGTCCACCTCGGCGGCCAGGTCCTGGGTGACGATGCGCTCGGCGGCGGCCCGCAGGGTCGGCGGCCACTCGCCGCCCTCGTCGGCGGGGACGGCGGTGAAGTCGCGGTAGCAGCGGACGATCTCCTCGACGCCGACCGGGTCCGTGAACAGCCCGTCGAGCCGGTCCAGGGCGTCGTAGCCGGTCGTGCCGGAGCAGGTCCAGCCGGCCGGCAGCCGCTCGTCGCCGGTGAGGATCTTCTCCACGACCGTCCAGCGCCCGCCGGAGGCGTCGGCGAGCTGCCGCAGGTAGCCGGCGGGGTCGGCGAGGCCGTCCGGGTGGTCGACGCGCAGGCCGTCGGCGACGCCCTCGTCCAGCAGGCGCAGCAAGGTGGCGTGCGTGGCGGCGAAGACCTCGTCGTCCTCGACGCGGACGGCGATGAGCTCGGAGATGGTGAAGAAGCGCCGGTAGTTCAGCTCGGTGCGTGCCTGCCGCCACCAGGCGAGCCGGTACCACTGGGCGTCCACCAGCGCGCGCAGCTGCAGCTGCTCGGTGCCGGGCCGCAGCGGGAACGCGTGGTCGTGGTAGCGCAGCACCCGCTCCCCGGCGGCGCGGTCGTGTTCGACCCGCAGGTCGGGCAGCACCTCGTCCAGCGGGCCGCCCAGCACGGGCAGCAGCAGCCGGTCGCCCTGCGCCGCCCAGTCGACGTCGAACCAGCGGGCGTACGGGGAGCGCGGGCCGTCCCGCAGCACCTCCCACAGCGGGCGTGCCAGGTGTTCGGGCGCCGGCACGGCCATGTGGTTGGGCACCACGTCCAGGACGAGTCCCATTCCGTGCGCGCGGGCGGTGCGGGCCAGCGCACGCAGCCCCTTCTCGCCGCCGAGCTCCTCCCGCACCCGGGTGTGGTCGACGACGTCGTACCCGTGCGTGGAACCGGGCACGGCCTGCAGCACCGGGGAGAGATGCAGGTGGGAGACGCCCAGCGCCGCCAGATGGGGGACGACGGCCTCGGCCGCGGCGAAGGGGAAGTCGGGCTGGAGCTGGAGCCGGTAGGTGGCGCTCGGCACGGAGGGGACGACAGCGGTCGGCGGGGTCGCGGCACTTTCTGTCATGGAGGACTGATTACCCCGCCGGCCGGTGCGACCATCACATCGGGCGGCCGGTTACGCCGGGCGTTGCAGGACGACCATGCTCCGGTCGGCCAGCCGCAAGCGGTCGCCCTGGGTCACCTTGCGGCCCGAGCCGGGAGCCACGCCCTCCGGGCGCTGGGTGTCGACGACGACCTGCCACTCCTTGCCGTGGTTCACCGGCACGACGAAGTCCAGCGGCTCGTGCCAGGCGTTGAACATCAGCAGGAAGGAGTCGTCGGTGATCCGTTCCCCGCGGTCGCCGGGCTCGGAGATCGCGCTGCCGTTGAGGAACACCACCAGGGCGTTGGCCTGGGCCTCCTGCCAGTCGTCCTGGGTCATCTCCTCACCCTCAGGGGTGAACCAGGCGATGTCGGAGAGGTCGTCGTGCGTCCCCGCGACCGGCCGGCCGTGGAAGAAGCGGCGGCGCCGGAAGACGGGGTGGTCGCGGCGGAGCCACACCATCTGGCGGGTGAACTCGTGCAGCCGCCCGGCGCTCGCGTCGCCCTCCTCGGGCCACGGCACCCACGCCAGTTCGTTGTCCTGGCAGTACGCGTTGTTGTTGCCCTGCTGGGTGCGGCCGAACTCGTCGCCGTGGGCGAGCATCGGCACGCCCTGCGAGAGCAGCAGGGTGGCGATGAAGTTGCGCATCTGGCGTTCGCGCAGGGCGAGTACGTCCTCGTCCTCGGTCTCGCCCTCGGCGCCGCAGTTCCACGAGCGGTTGTGGCTCTCGCCGTCCCGGTTGTTCTCGCCGTTGGCCTCGTTGTGCTTGTCGTTGTACGACACGAGGTCGCGCAGGGTGAAACCGTCGTGGCAGGTCACGAAGTTGATGGAGGCGAGCGGCCGGCGGCCGTCGTCCTGGTAGAGGTCGGAGGAGCCGGTCAGCCGGGAGCCGAACTCGGCGAGCGTGGCCGGCTCGCCGCGCCACAGGTCGCGCACCGTGTCGCGGAACTTCCCGTTCCACTCCGTCCACAGCGGCGGGAAGTTGCCCACCTGGTAGCCGCCCTCGCCGACGTCCCAGGGCTCGGCGATCAGCTTCACCTGGCTGACCACCGGGTCCTGCTGCACGAGGTCGAAGAACGAGGACAGCCGGTCCACCTCGTGGAACTGCCGGGCCAGGGTGGCCGCGAGGTCGAAGCGGAAGCCGTCGACGTGCATCTCGGTGACCCAGTAGCGCAGCGAGTCCATGATCATCTGCAGCACGTGGGGGCTGCGCATCAGCAGCGAGTTCCCCGTGCCGGTGGTGTCCGTGTAGTAGCGCGGATCGTCGGCCAGCCGGTAGTACGAGGCGTTGTCGATCCCCCGGAAGCACAGCGTCGGCCCCAGGTGGCTGCCTTCGGCCGTGTGGTTGTAGACCACGTCGAGGATCACCTCGATGCCGGCCCGGTGCAGCTCGCGCACCGCCGTCTTGAACTCCAGGACCTGCTGGCCCCGGTCACCCAGCGAGGCGTAGGCGTTGTGGGGCGCGAAGAAGCCGATCGTGTTGTAGCCCCAGTAGTTGCGCATTCCCGCGTCCACCAGCCGGTGGTCGTGGACGAACTGGTGGACCGGCATCAGCTCCAGCGTCGTGACGCCCAGCTCCGTCAGGTGCGAGATCACCGCGGGGTGGGCGAGCGCCGCATAGGTGCCGCGGATCTCCTCGGGCAGCTCCGGGTGGAGCATCGTCAGGCCCTTGACGTGCGCCTCGTAGATCACCGTCCGGTGGTAGTCGATGCGGGGACTGCGGTCGTCCGCCCAGTCGAAGTACGGGTTCACCACCACGGAGGTCATGGTGTGCGGCGCCGAGTCCAGGTCGTTGCGGGACTCGGGCTCACCGAAGCGGTAGCCGTACACCGCCTCGTCCCAGTCGATCGTCCCGCTCATCGCCTTCGCGTACGGGTCCAGCAGCAGCTTGGCGGAGTTGCAGCGGTGGCCCCGGGTCGGCTCGTGGGGACCGTGCACCCGGAAGCCGTAGCGCTGACCGGGCATGACGCCCGGGACGTACGCGTGGCGGACGAAGGCGTCCGCCTCGCGCAGCTCGACGGCGGTCTCCGAGCCGTCGTCCTGCAGCAGACACAACTCGATCCGGTCCGCGGCCTCGGAGAAGACCGCGAAGTTGGTGCCGGCGCCGTCGTACGTGGCGCCGAGGGGGTATGACTGACCCGGCCAGACCTGCATGTCGTCGACTCTTCCACTTCTCCGCCGGGCGCCGGTAGGCCGCACCCCGGCCGCATCGGTGCCGAAAGGGCATCGTCACGCACGGGTGCCCCCGCGGGCAGGGAATCGCCAAGATCTTCCCCGTTACGGGTGTCCCCATTCCCCTGCCTGCCGCAAGAATCCACTGCCCCGGGGTAAACCTGTGCTCCCGAAGTTTCGTCAGAACGAGTGAAAGCGCACTGCGGGGAACTTCTGTCTCCGGCCCGGCGGCCGCACCGGCGCGGGGGCGCGGACGGGTCCGTCCGGGGCCCATGGGCCGGGATCGGTCCGGATCGGTCCGGATCAGTCGGATCGGTCCTGGTCGGTCCGTTCGGTCCTCGTCGGTCCTCGTCGGTCCTCGTCGGTCTGGTCGGGCGGAGGCGGGCGCGGACGCGTCGGGGCGGGCCGGGACGCCGACGGCCCCGGCCCGCGCGGGACGCGGTGAGCATGTGGTGAAGTACCGCCGTTACTGCTGCACCGCTTCGCGCCCCGCAGTACCCTTCCTTGATCGTGGACGGGGGCGGGAAGGCGGGTGCAGTCGTGATGTCGGGAGGTCTGGTGCTCCCCGGTGGTGGTGATCAGGGGGACCCGGGCGGCGGCATCGGCGAGGGAAGCACCGGTACGGCATCCCTCGCACTGCCGTTGGAGATCGGAGCCGAGCTGGACTGGGGCGCCGACGAGTGGGCCGAGGTGCGCACCCGCGCCCGGCGCGCCGGACGGGCGTACGTCTGGCTCAACCTCGTCGAGCAGCGCCTGCGCGCCGTCGTCAACGCGGTGCTTCGCCCGATCTACGAACCCGTGCACGGCGACGAGTGGGTGGTCGCGGCCGCGGGACCGGCCGGCCACGAGTGGGTGCAGCGGGCCGCCGCCGTGCGCGAGGTCAGCCGCCGCAAGGGGTTCCTGCTCGACCCCGCCGACGACAACATCCTGAGCTTCCTGACGCTGCCGCAGCTGCGCGAGCTCGCCGTCCAGCACTGGCCGTGCTTCGAGCCCTACCTCGACGACCGCCGCGAGCTCGAACTCGCCCTGGACGAACTGGAAGTGGCCCGGCACGTCGTCTCCCGCAACCGCGCCCTGTCCCGCACCGCCCTGGAGCAGGCCGAGCGGGCGGCCGCGCGGCTGCTGGACATGCTCGGCTCCGGACCCGGCTACCCCTCCGCCGAGCGGCTGCCCGTGGACGCCGTCGAGGAGCTCGTCGCCGAACGCTACGCCGACGTCGTCGGCGTCTACCCCGACCGGGTGCGGCTGCAGCGGCAGCTGCCGGCCGAGGACCTGTTCGCGAGCGCGCGACGCCTGGACGCCGTGGGCATCGGCCTCAACCTGCTGGTGCAGAACTACTCCGGCAAGCGGCTGGTGCGACTGGCGGAGTCCGGCTGCCGGGTGCGGCTGCTCTTTCTGAACCCGGCGAGCAGCGCCGTCCGCCGCCGTGAACGCGAACTCGGCCTCGGCCGGGGGGAGCTCAGCCGCTCCGTCGAGATGAACATCATGCACATGCGGCGGGTGCGGGCCCGGCTGCGCGACACCGCCGCGTTCGAGATCCGGGTCTTCGACGAGACCCCGCGCTTCACCGCCTACCTCGTGGACGGGGACACCTCGGACGGCATCGCGGTCGTCCAGCCCTATCTGCGCAAGGCCCGCGGCATGGAGGCGCCCGTCCTCATCCTGCGCGGCGGGCCCCGGCAACTCGTGCAGACCCGGGGCGACGAGGCTCCTGAGGCCGAGCACGGCCTGTTCGAGATCTACCGCGAGGAGTTCGAGGGCGTCTGGGCCGACTCCCGTCCCGTCTCCTGACGGACCGGGGGACTGGGGGACTGGGGGACTGGGGGACCGGCGGACCTGCGGACCGGCGGACCGGCGGGCTCGCGGATCCGCGGATCGGTGGCCTCGTGGAGCACCCCCGGCCGAACCTTTTCCACAGCCCGGCCGCAGGAGTGTCAGTGGTGCGCGCGATGATGGATCGGCACACGGGGGAACAGTGGGAAGGATGTAGGCCAATGGGCATGAATCGACACCGGGCATGGCCGGCCGGCTCGGCACGGGGGAGGAGCACGGGCACCCGCCGGTGCGGCGCGGCGGACACCGCGGGCACGAGGACCGCACGATGAGCTGGATCAGCGACGCGCTGGTCGCGTTCGACCTGGAGACCACTGGCACCGACATCGAGACCGACCACATCGTCACCGCCGCCGTCGTGCGGCTGGAGGCCGACGGTTCCGTCTCACAGGAGCGGACGTGGCTGCTCGACCCGGGCGTCGCCATACCCGAGCAGGCGTCAGCCATCCACGGCATCACGACCGCCCACGCCCGGGAGCACGGCGCCCCGGCCGGCACCGCGGTCGAGGAGATCGCCCACACCGTCGCCGAGGTGCTGGGCTCGGGCACACCGCTGGTGGTGATGAACGCCCGCTACGACCTGTCGTTGCTGGACCGCGAGTGCCGGCGGCACGGCGTGGCCTCGGTCAGCGAACGGCTGGGCGGCGTGCCCGCGCCGGTCATCGACCCGCTGGTCATCGACAAGCACGTGGACAAGTACCGCAAGGGCAGGCGGGCCCTGCAGGCGCTGTGCGCCCACTACGGAGTCCCGTTGGAGGGCGCCCACGACGCACGGGCCGACGCGGTGGCCGCCGCCCGCGTGGTGCGCCGCATGGGCGAGCGGCACGAGCCCGTCGGCCTGATGCCGCTGGCCGACCTGCACGCCCTTCAGATACGGGCGGCGGCCGAGCAGTCGGCCTCCCTCCAGGCATACCTGCGGCGCACCGCCGACCCGGCGGCCGTCGTCGAGCGGGCCTGGCCGGTCATCCCCCGGCAGAGGTGACCGCGGGGCCGACCCTCCGGCGCGGGGGCGGGCCGCCCGGGAGCGGGACGTGGCTGAGGACGCGCCCGTCCTCGGTGCCGGCCGGCGGCCCGCCGGCACACCGCCGGAGCGGGACGGGGCAGGACGGTCTGGCCGGCTGCCGTTTCGGCGCGCCGGAGTCGTCGCAGGCGGTGTGGGCCCGTGTGCTTGACGGCGACGGCGACGGCGACTGCGACAGCGGCGACGGCTGGCAGCGGCGACGGGTGCCGCAGTGACGCGCCCCGAACCGGCAGGCCCGGGAAGGGGCTGGGCGTCGGGCCGGAGCGCGACCGGCGGCGCTTCCGCCATGACCCCGGTTCACCGGCAGCGGTCGCCCCGCGGAGACTCGGCTGCCGTCAGGCCGCCGTGCCGCCCCGGGACCAGGGTCACCTGCGGCCGGGCATCCGTCGGCGGGCGCCCGGCCGGTCAGAAGGGATACCAGCGCACGGACTGGTCGCCGTCCCGCAAGGAGGCCACCCTGCGGCGGAACTCCGCGAGCGCCGCCGGGTTCCCGGGCGCGTGCTGGGCCACCCAGGCGCAACTCGCCGTCTCCCGTGCCCCGCGCAGCACCGCGCAGCCGTCCCAGTCGCGCACGTCCCAGCCGTACGCGGCCGTGAAGGCGTCGTAGGCGTCGGAACCGAGGCCGTAGCGGTCGCGGCTGAGCGCCATGACGACGAGGTCGTGCTCGCGCAGGTCGGTCGAGAAGGTCTCCAGGTCCACCAGGACGGGGCCGTCCGGACCCACGTGCACATTGCGGGGCAGCGCGTCGCCGTGGACGGGCCCCGGGGCCAGGTGCGGGGTCAACGCCGCCGCCGCGGCGGCGAAACCGTCCCGGCGCTCGCGCAGATACGCCGCGTCCTCGGGGTCGATCGCCGAACCGGCGAGCCGCAGCCAACGCTCCACCCCGTCCAGCAGGTCGCGCGGAGGCAGGGCGAAGTCCGGCTGGGGCAGGGCGTGTACGAGGAGCAGCAGCGCGGCGAGGTCGGCGGGCTCCGCGGGGCGCACGCTGTCCGGCAGCCGCTCCCAGTACGTGACGGGGTGGCCCTCCACCAGCCGTGCCTCGGAAGCCGCCGCCCGTACGGCCGGAACGCCGTGCGCGGCCAGCCAGGACGCCGTGCGCACCTCGCGGGCGGCCCGGTCGAGCAGTTCGGGACCACGGCCGACCTTCGCGACGGTCACGCCGTCGGCGAGCTCGAACACCGCGTTCTCACCCAGTGCGATCAGCTTCGCGCTGCCCTGCCCGTCGGCCGCGAGGACGGCCCGGGCGAGCTCTTCGGTGAACGCCATGCGGCAATGATCGCAGATCACGCATGGTGCGTCCGGGCTCCTCCGCGCCGCAGCCGGGGTCTCCCGCTGGAGCGGGCCGTGCCATCATGGGCCGGATCGCCCGGCCCGTCTCGAGATCGGACGCGGATGCTGCACCTGCTGTGCCTGACGTACACCGGATCGGAAGCGGACGCGGAGCTGTACGTCGCCGGCCACGTCGCGTTCCTGGAGCGCCACCACCGCGCCGGCACCTTCCTGCTCTCCGGCCAGACGGTGCCTTCCGGAGACGGCGGCGTGATCGTCGCCCGAGGGGCGGACCGCGAAGCCATCGAGCGGATCGCGGCGGAGGACCCCCTGGTGGCCTCGGGGGCCGCCGTGTACACCGTCACCACGGTCGACCCGGCCCGTGCGCATCCGGACCTGGCCGGTCTGCTGGGCGGCGCCTGACGCGCGTCGCCCGCGTCACGCCACCGTGCGGCGCACCGCGTCCCGCAGGACCGCGCCGGCGCCGCCCCGGGCGTACACCTCGCGCTGCCACCGGGCGCCGGAGCCCCGCGAGGTCAGGCGGTCGACGCCGGCGCGGACGGTGTACAGGTCGCCCGTGTCCTTCAGCGCGTCCTCGATGTGGGCGACCAGGGCCTCGACGACGTCGTGCGCGCTCGCCGGACGGTAGGTGCGCGGATCGAGCAGCGCCCCGTCCAGCCCGAAACGACTGGCGCGCCAGGAGGCGAGCCGGAGCAGTGCCAGGTCGTCGTCGGGTGCGGGGCGCCCGTCGGCCCACTGGCGGGCGGCGGTCTCGACCAGGCCGCGCACCAGCGCGGCCAGCACCACCGCGTCCTGGTACTCCGGGCACACGTCGCAGACGCGCACCTCCACCGTGGGGAACTTCGCCGACAGCCGGGCGTCGAAGTAGAGCATCCCCTGGTCGATCAGGATCCCGGTGGCCAGCAGTCTCGACACCGCAGTGCGGTACCCCTCGGCGGAGCCGAAGCCCCGGGTCGGCCCGGCGGTGGGCCAGCGGCCGAAGACCTGGTAGCGGTAGCTCGCGTACCCCGTGTCGGCGCCGCGCCAGAGCGGCGAGTTGGAGCTGAGCGCGAGCAGCGCCGGCAGCCAGGGGCGGATGCGGTCGAGGACGGCGACACCCTCCTCGTCGGACTCCACCCCCACGTGGACGTGGCAGCCGCAGGTCAGGGTCTCTTGCGCGGTAATGCCGAAGGACTGGGCCATCCTGCGATAGCGGCCCCCCGGGGTGAGCCGGGGCGGCACCTCCACGGGCGAGGTCCCCAGCGCCGCCACCGCCACGCCTTGCGAGCGGGCGAGCTCGGCCGCCCTGCGGCGCCAGGCGCGCAGTTCCTCTCTGAGCTGGTCCAGGGTGAGGCAGGGCGGGCTGTTCAGTTCGAGCTGCTGCTGCTGCAGCTCGGCCACCAGTTCCCCCGGCCAGGGGCCGTCCTCGAGCACCGCGTCCGCCACCGCGCGCGGTTCACCGGACCGCGCGTCCACCAGGAGAAGCTCTTCTTCGACTCCCACGGTGCGAACCACTCTCTTCCGATACCCGCTGGAGCCCGCCGCTATCCGTCCGCGGGTCTCACCCGGCCCACAGAAGGTGGTCCATGGCCCTTCGGCACAGGCCCTCGGCCTGCGCGCCCGCCGTGGACGTCACGCTGAGGAACAGCCGCCCGTCCATCCCCGCCACGATCACCAGCGGCGCCCCGGAACGGCTGGTGTGCGCGGCGCCGTGGACGGCGGCGAGCCGCAGCGGCCCGTACGCCACGGGAAGATCGAGGCGCGTGTTGCTGACGGACACGTCGAAGCGGGGGCCGCGCGACTCGCCGTGCCGCACCAGGGTGCCGACGGCGCGGTGCGGCAGGAACGAGGTCAGCCGGAAGACGCGCACGAGCGGCCGCAGCTCCCGCGGGGTGAGCCGGGCGTGGATGGCGGTCCTGGCCTCGCGCGCGACCGCCCACAGGTCGCCGGACGTACCGTGCACGGAGACGACGAAGCTCGCCGCGTACAGGCCCATGGCCTCCCCCGGCGAGGGGTCCAGCACCCGGCGCAGGTCGGCGGCGACCGCGATCCGGGCCGGGCGGCTGCCGGGAGCGGCGGCCCGCGCGAAGGCCGCGCAGAGGGCGGCCTGCAGTGTCACGCCCCGCGCCCGGCAGCGCTTGAGCAGCAGCTCCGTCTCCTCGCGCTCCAGCGTCCACGCGTGGTAGGCGAGCCGCCCGTCCGGCGGGTAGGGCGGCCGTACGGGCCCGCCCAGCGCCCGGGCGGTCCTCAGCAGGTCGCCGAGGCGGGCGCGCGGTCCCGGGATCAGTTCGTCCGCGGGTGGCGCGAGCACCGGTGCCGGACCGGCGCCGTCGTCGGCCCCGGCCCGCCGGTGCGCCCCGGGCGGGCACGCCGCACCGGGCGGGACGGCGTTCTCGTGCTCCGGCCCGCCGAGGCGGGTCAGCAGGTCCCGCAGGACGACGCCCGCGGAGACGGCGTCGGCGACCAGGTGGTGGTACACGGTGACCAGGTCGAAGGACGCGCCCGCGTCGACGAGCACGAAGCGGGCGAGGGGGCCCGTACGGGTGTCGAAGCGCCGCGGGAGCTCCTCCTCCACCACCCGCACCCAGGAGTCGCCCGCGCCGGCGTCCCGGACGACGACCCGCACACCCGGGTCCGGTACCCCGGCCGTGGTGAGCCGCCCCTGCCACACCCCGGGGTCGGCGACCCGGACGCCGAGCAGAGGGTGGCGGCTGCGGACGGCCGCAACGGCCGCGCGGACGCGCGCGGGCGTGGTGCGGCCCTCCACACGGGCCACCGCGGCGATGTTGACGGGGAGCCGCTCGCCCGCGGCCCAGATGACGCGTTCGTACGGGGACAGTCGGCGGCGCATGGGGTGCTTCCCCTTCCTCGCGGGCGGTCAGCGGTTCAGGGCGCCGCGCAGCCCCTCGGGCAGCGTGACGACGGGCCGGTACGGGAGCCGGCCGCCGGGGGCGCAGGTCCACGCGGGATGCAGCGCCTCGGCGACCTTGTCGGGGTTGAGCGCCGACGCCCGGCCGAACACGCGGGCCGCCCCCAGCGCCAGCGGCCCGGGGATGTGGACCACCCTCGGCGGGCGGCGGCCGAGCACGGCGGCGGCGGCGGCGCCGATGTCCTCGAAGCGGTGCTCGGTGCCGTCGCACACGTGGTAGGTGCCCACCTGCGTGACGCCGGGGTCGGCGGCGGTGATCAGCGCCCGGCACAGGTCGTCGACGTGGAGCAGCGAGTAGTGCCGCGGCCCGGGCCGGCCGACGGCGGGCAGCAGACCGGTGCGTACCGCCGCCACCAACCGCGGCAGGAACTCCCGGTCGCCGGGGCCGTAGACGATCGGCGGCCGGACCACCACGGCCGGCAGCCGGTCCGCCGTGTCCCGCACCGCCCACTCGCCGCCCAGCTTGCTGCGCCCGTACGCGGAGACCGGCCGCGGCGGCGCGTCCTCGTGGCGCCGCCGCCCGGGACCGGAGGCGGCCAGCGACGAGCAGTACACCAGGCGGGGCGGCACGGCCAGCGCCGCTGCCGCCTCGCACAGCCGCCGCGTCCCCGCCGTGTTGACGGCCGCGTACGCCCGCGGGTCGGCCGCCTTGGTGACCCCCGCCAGGTGCACCACCCGGTCCGCGTCCCGCAGCGCGCCGGCCAGCCCCGCGCCGGTGGCCAGGTCGCCGGGGACGCTGCGGGCGCCGGGCACCTCGCGGCCGCCGCGCACCAGGGCGGTCACCTCGTGGCCGCGCGCGGCGAGGTGGCGTACGAGATGGCCTCCGACGAAGCCGGTGGCCCCGGTCACGAGGTACCTCACCGCAGGCCGCCGCTGTCGCGCTCGTACAGCCGGTGCGTTCTGAAGCGCCCCCCGCCCATGGCCTGCGCGTGCCGGTTGGAGCCCCGGTTGTCCTCCAGGATCCAGGACAGGTCGGTCTCGGTGTAGCCGAGCCGGAAGGCGGCGCGCTGCGCGTCGGCGAGCAGCACCGCCATCAGCCCGCGGCCGCGGTGCTCCTTCCGCACACCCGACGTGCCGCCCCTGACGCGGGTGATGCCCGCCATCGCCCGGCTGATCCGCAGCATGCCGATCGGCAGCCCCCAGGTGGTGAGCCTGCCCCGGGCGGCGCGCAGCGCCTGGTTGACGTCGGGCACCCACAGCGTGAAGGCGACCGGCTCGCCGTCCACCTCGGCGATCCGCACCAGGTGCGGATGGATGACCGACTTCAGTTGCGCGGCCATGTGCAGGAACTCGGCGTCGGTCAGCGGGACGGATGCGTAGTTCTCGGCCCAGGCGTCGTTGTAGATGTCCTTGACGAGGGCCATCTCGGCCTCGTAGCGGTCCGGGTCGAGCGGCCGTACCCGCACGGCCGGGTCGGCCAGGGTGCGTGCGGCGACCCGGGCGATCGCGGCGGGCGGCTCGCCGTCCGGGGGCATCGGCACCAGCCAGGACAGCAGGTCCTTCGCCTTGCCGAAGCCGCAGCCGGTCAGCAGCCGGTCGTAGTACGGCGGGTTGTACGGCATGCCCACGCTCGGCGGCCCGTCGAATCCGTCCACCAGCACCCCGCACTCGTCGTTGACGGAGAAGCTGAGCGGACCCAGCATCCGGGTCAGCCCCCGCTCGGCCAGCCAGGCGGCCACCGCGTCGAAGAGCGCCCCGGCGGCACCGAGGTCGTCGTCGCACTCGAAGAGCCCGAAGTGTCCGCACTTGCCGTCGTGCCGCTCCTGGAAGCGCGGATCGGCGACGGCCGCGATCCGGCCGACGGGCCGGCCTCCCCGGTGGGCGAGGAAGAGCCGCGCCTCGGCCGTGTCGAAGAACGGGTTGCGGCGCGGGTCGAGGAAGGTGCGCATCTCGCGCTCCAGCGGGGCGACCCAGCGCGGGTCGTCGCGGTAGACCGCGTACGGCAGCCGGATGAAGTCCGTCGTGGCGGCGCGGCCCTCGACGGAGGTGACGGTGACCGCGTTCACCGGGCCACCGCCTGGCCGGGCAGACCCGGGACGAGGCCCGTCCGGCGGCCGGCGGCGGCGAAGGCGTCCAGAATCCGCCGCAGGTGGGCGTCGGAGTGGGTGGCCTGCACGGTCACCCGGATCACGCAGCGGCCCTCGGGGACGGCGGGGGCCCCGACGGCGTTGGTGAACACGCCCCCGTCGAACAGGGCCTGCCACATCAGGGCGCAGTCGGCGGCGTCCCCGATGAGGACGGGGACGACCGGGGTGACCGAGTCCCCCGTGTCGTAGCCGAGCGCGCGCAGTCCCTCCCGCAGCTCCTCCGCGAGCGCCAGCACGCGCCGGCGCCGCCAGGGCTCGGCCGCCGCGATGCCGAGCGCGGTGATCCCCGCGGCGAGGGCGGCGGGCGGCATGGACGCGGAGAAGAGGATGGAACGGGCGCTGTAGCGCAGGTAGTCGATGACGTGCGCGGGCCCGGCGAGGAACCCCCCGGTGGAGCCGAAGCACTTGGACAGGGTGCCGGTGAACAGGTCGACCCTGTCCATCAGGCCGAAGTGCTCGGCCACCCCGCGTCCGCCCGGCCCCAGCAGCCCGATGTCATGGGCGCCGTCCACGACCAGGCGTGCGCTGTGCCGGGCGGCGAGTTCGGTCAGCCCGGGGAGCCGGCACAGGTCGCCGTCCATGGAGAACATCCCGTCGGTGACGAGCACCTTGCCCGCGGTCGGTTCCGCGGCGGTGGCCTGCTCCAGCAGCGTGTCCAGCCGCGCAATGTCCGAGTGCGGGTACAGCACGCGGCGGGCCGCGCCGAGCCGGATGCCGTCGACCAGCGAGGCGTGGTTGGCCATGTCGCTGAAGACGATGTCGCCGCGGCCGAACAGGGCCGCGAGCGCCAGGTTCGCCTGGAAGCCGGTGGTGACCACGGCGGCCGCCTCGGTGTCCAGGTAGTCCGCGATCCGCTCCTCCAGTTCGCCGTGCAGGGGCGTGGTGCCGTTGAGGGTGCGCGCGCCCGAGCAGGACGCGCCGTGGCGGGTCAGCGCCTCGGCGGCGGCCGCCGTCACCCGGGGGTCCGTGGACAGCCCCAGGTAGTCGTTGCAGCCCGCCATGACGACGTCCCGGCCCTCGACGACGGCTTCACCGTCGCCCGTCATGTGCATGGTGCGGTAGAAGGGCCGCACGCCCGTCTCCTCCATGGCCCGCACGAAGGTCGACGACGACAGGTCCTTGCGGAACGCGTCCGTGGCGTCCTGGATCTCGGTCACTGGCCTGCGGTCTCCCTTGGGTGAGGGGCGAGTGGATGGTCAGCCGGGCGATGTCGGCCATGCTCGGCCCGGCGTGCCGCACCGGTGGGGCGGCGGCCCGGGCGCCGGGCAGCTCGCGGGCGAAGGCCCGGGCGAACGCGAGGGCCTGCGCGCGGGCCAGATGGGACCCGAGGCAGTAGTGCAGGCCGCCGCCGAAGGCGAGCAGCCGCTGCGCCGGCCTGTCCGGGTCGAAGACGTGCGGGGCGGGGAAGCGCGCCGGGTCGCGGTGGGCGGCGCCGATGAGCGCGTGGACGACCCGTCCGGCAGGCACCGGGCTGCTGCCCAGCCCGGTGTCCGCGCCCGCCACGCGGGTCACCACCCGTCCCGGCGGGTCCCAGCGCAGCAGCTCGTCCGTGAGCGGTCCCGCGAACCCGGGGTCCTGGCGGATCCTCTCGGCGAGCGCGGGGTCGGTGGTCAGCGCCAGAGCCGTGGCGGCCAGCAGCGCGGCCGTGGTGGGCACGCCCGCGGAGAACAGCGTCAGCAGCAGGTAGCGGGCCCCCGCCGGGTCCTCGGCGGCCCACCGCGAGAGCAGGTCCCCCGCCGGGTGCCGCAGGCGCTCGGCCAGCGCGCGGTCGTACACCTCGAGCAGGGCCGACGCGGCCGCGTCCGCCCGCCGTACGACGCTGGGCGGCGCGGCGAGCTCCTCCACCCGCACCATGGCGGCGCTCTCGGCGGCGAGCCACCCGCGGTCGATCCACCGGGGCAGCCCGGTCATCTCCGCGAGGACCGCGGTGGGCAGCGGCCGGCAGAGCCGGGCGACGACGTCGACGGCGCCTTCGCGGCGTACGGCGGCGGCGTACCGCCGTACCCGGATATCGGTGAGCGGCTCCACGAGCCGCTCCGCCGCATCCCGCACCAACCGGGGAGCCAGCACAGCGTTGAGCGGCCGTCGCCGCGCGGTGTGCTCCGGCGGATCCTGCTGCAGCGGGGTCTCGCACAGCCCGACGGTGCTCGCGCTCCGACGCCACCCGGGGCGGTGGGCGTCGCGCCATCGCGCCCCCAGAGTGAGCCATTCACGCCCGGTCAGCACCTGGCGGCACTCCTCGTAGCCCGTGACCAGGAACGCGCCCCACGGCGTCGGCACGAGCGGTCCCGCCCCGGCCAGCGCGTCGTACGCCGCCGCGAGCGCCTGCGGCTCCACGGCCCTGCGCCACTGCCGGACGAGGCCCGAGGCGGAACGCGCGTCGAGGGCGGCGGGCTTCGGGGGAAGCATCACGTGGCTCATATGTCGGGAACGGACCTCGGCTCGGAGGCTGGCGGGGAGCGTCGTGCAGCCCGGCGCGGCGCACGCGACGGCGTGCGCCGGGTCGGCGCCCCTGAGAGTGCTCTGCCGGAGGTGTTCCGATCCAGTAACAAAGCCGCTTTTCACCCGCTAGTGAACGAAATTCACCTTTCCCTCGAGCGGTCCGCTACTACCGGGCCTGTTCGCAGTGCACCGGGCTTCAGCCCGGTGGTGAACCGGATCTTGGCCTGTTCTGACCTCGGCTGTGTGCACGGATGGGCACTGTTCACTCCAGCCCGGGCCAGAGGGACTGGTTCTGCTGTTCGATGCACTGCTTCACGATGCTGAGCGCGCGCCGTCGACCGATCCGGCGAAGTACGAGCCGGACCACAGGCGATGTGCCCGCCAGTAGTGGGGCCGGGTCGGGAACTCCTGGCGGAGTCTGCGCGAGGAGACGCCTCTGAGGGAGTTCACCAGCATGGACACGGCGGCCTTCGGCGGGAGGTCGATCAGGAGGTGGACGCGGTTGGCCTCACGGTGGAACTCGCCGGTTCGGCCTCGAAGTCCTCGCGCACGGCTCGATGATCTCTTCGCGGCGTGTCAGGTGCCGGTCGGCGAAGAAGGCCACGCGGACATGCACGCGGAATACGCAGACGGCGCGGTGGGCGGGAATCGCCGTCCTTCAGCGGCGAGGATGTCAAGGTCGACCGTCCGCGTCCTCACCCACCGCCCCGCGTCTCCCGCAGGAGGCGGTGACGCGCGTGCAGGGCACGCCCTGCCGCCCGGCAGGCCGCGTTCGCGGCGCGGCGGCGATGGGCGGACGGCCCCGCGAACCGCGCCCCGGCGGATGCCCGCGGCGTGGCGTTCCCCCGGTCGGCCGGGCTGCCGGCGCCGGGTCGGGACCCGGACGATCCGCACGTCCGCGGGGCCGGCCGTGCCGAGGCTCCGCCGGCTGCCGCACCAGCAGGAATACCCCGGGTGGCCATCCTGTTGGGGATGGTGGTTGAATAATCAACAAACATCGGGACGACGGAGGAGAGTGAAGCCGGTGCAGTTCGGGATCTTCACCGTGGGTGACGTGACCATGGACCCCACGACCGGCAGGACGCCGACGGAGCATGAGCGGATCAAGGCGATGACGGCGATCGCGCTCAAGGCGGAGGAGGTGGGGCTGGATGTCTTCGCGACCGGTGAGCACCACAATCCGCCGTTCGTGCCGTCGTCTCCGACGACGATGCTGGGGTGGATAGCCGCCCGCACAAAGCGGCTGATCCTCTCCACGTCGACGACGCTGATCACCACGAACGACCCGGTGAAGATCGCCGAGGACTTCGCGATGCTGCAGCACCTGGCCGGGGGCCGGGTCGACGTGATGATGGGCCGCGGCAACACCGGGCCGGTGTATCCGTGGTTCGGGCAGGACATCCGGCAGGGCATCCCGCTGGCAGTCGAGAACTACGCGCTGCTGCACCGGTTGTGGCGTGAGGACGTGGTGGACTGGGCGGGCCGTTTCCGCAGCCCGCTGCAGGGGTTCACCTCGACGCCGCGGCCGCTGGACGGCGTGCCGCCCTTCGTGTGGCACGGCTCCATCCGCTCGCCGGAGATCGCCGAGCAGGCGGCCTACTACGGTGACGGCTTCTTCCACAACAACATCTTCTGGCCGTCGGATCACACCAAGCGGATGGTCGAGTTGTACCGGACGCGCTTCGCGCACTACGGCCACGGCACGCCGGAGCAGGCGATCGTGGGGCTCGGTGGGCAGGTGTTCATGCGGAGGAACTCGCAGGACGCGGTGCGGGAGTTCCGGCCGTACTTCGACAACGCGCCGGTGTACGGACACGGCCCGTCGCTGGAGGAGTTCACCGAGCAGACCCCGTTGACGGTGGGTTCGCCGCAGCAGGTGATCGAGAAGACGCTGAGCTTCCGGGAGTACGCGGGCGACTACCAGCGCCAGTTGTTCCTGATGGACCATGCGGGGCTGCCGCTGAAGACGGTGCTGGAGCAGCTCGACCTGCTCGGCGAGGAGGTCGTGCCGGTGCTGCGGAAGGAGTTCACCAAGGGCCGCCCGGCGGGCGTGCCGGAGGCGCCGACGCACGCCTCGCTGCTCGCGGGCCGCGAGGCGCGGGCCGCGGGGGACCGGGACGAGAAGGAGGTCGTGAAGTGACCGTCGCACCTTTGAGGCTGGTGGTGGTCTCGGCGGGGCTGAGCACGCCGTCGTCCACGCGGCTGCTCGGTGACCGGCTGGCCGAGGCCGTACGGCTGGCCGTCGCGGACGGCGGCCGCACGGTCGAGGTGAGGGTGGTCGAGCTGCGGGACCTGGCGGTGGACATCGCCAACAACCTGGTCACCGGTTTCCCCGCCCGCCCCCTGGCGGAGGCCGTCGCGGCGGTGACCGAGGCGGACGGCCTGATCGCCGTGACGCCGGTCTTCTCCGCCTCGTACAGCGGACTGTTCAAGTCGTTCTTCGACGTGATCGACAACGACGCGCTGTCCGGCAAGCCCGTGCTGATCGCCGCCACCGGCGGCACGGCGCGGCACTCGCTGGCGCTGGAGCACGCCCTGCGGCCGCTGTTCGCGTTCCTGCGGGCCGTGGTCGTGCCGACCGCCGTCTACGCGGCGTCGGAGGACTGGGGCGGCAGCGGCGACGCGCTCACCGACACCCTGCCCAACCGTATCGCCCGCGCCGCGGGCGAACTGGCGGCGCTGCTGGTGACACGCCCCTCGGCACCGGCGGCCGCGCCGGATACGGTCGTTCCCTTCGAGCAGCAACTGGCCGCACTGCGGCCCGAATAGGAGAGACGATGGCACTGCGCGTCGCGGACAATCCCGGCAAGTCCCGCTTCGAGATCTTCGACGCGGCGGAGGAGGGCGGCGCCGAGGAGGTGGCCGGCTTCGCCGAGTACCACCTCTACCGGGACCAGATCGCGTTCATCCACACCGAGGTGGACCCCCGTTTCGGTGGTCGCGGCCTCGGCGGGGCCCTCGCCAGGGCCGCGCTGGACGCGGCCCGTGAGCGGAAGCTCGCGGTGCTGCCCTTCTGCCCGTTCATCCGGGGATGGATCGGCAAGCACCCCGAGTACGTGGACCTGGTCCCGGAGGGCGAGCGCCCGCGTTTCGGCTTCTGAGCCTCCGCCGGGCGCCGGGCGCCCGGGGATCGGAGGCGAACGGCAGGGGCGGCGGTACAGCAGGAACAGCGGGGCCGGAATGCCCCCAGTTGGTTGAATGTTGAATCGGTCGCGGGGTCCGGACGGGCCCCGCGGAGACTGCCGAGGAGGGCGTCATGCCTGCCGTGACCGTGGAGAACACCCTGCTGCTGCCCCGTGTCGCCGAGCCCGACCCGGTGGCCGCGCAGCAGCGCCCCGTCCGCCGGGTGACCTCCGCCCCGCAGGGCTTCGAGGGCGAGGGCTTTCCGGTGTACCGCGCCTTCGCCGGGGTGCCGATGCGGGAGCTCGACCCCTTCATCCACATGGACCAGATGGGTGAGGTCGAGTACGCGCCGGGCGAGCCCAAGGGCACCGCGTGGCACCCGCACCGCGGCTTCGAGACCGTCACCTACATGATCGACGGCCGCATGGAGCACCAGGACTCGCACGGCGGCGGAGGGACGATCACCGACGGCGCCACGCAGTGGATGACGGCCGGCAGCGGCATCCTCCACATCGAGGCGCCGCCCGAGGAACTGGTCGTCTCCGGCGGGCTCTTCCACGGCATCCAGCTGTGGGTGAACCTGCCGCGGGCGAACAAGTGGAACGCGCCCCGCTACCAGAGCATCGAGGGCCCCGAATCGGCGCTGCTGTCCTCGCCGGACGGAGGAGCCCTCCTCCGGGTCATCGCCGGTGACGTCGCGGGCCACGCCGGGCCGGGAAGCACCTTCACCCCGATCACGCTGGTCCACGCCACCGTCAGCCCCGGTGCGCGGCTGGTCCTGCCCTGGCGGGGCGACTTCAACGCCCTGGCCTACGTGCTGTCCGGACGCGGCACCGCGGGTGCCGAGCGACGCCTCCTGGACGCGCACCAACTGGCCGTGTTCGGCGCCGGCGACACCCTGACCCTCGAGGCCACCGACCATCCCGACAGCCGCACCCCCGCCCTGGACGTCCTGATCCTGGGCGGCCGTCCGATCCGCGAACCGGTCGCGCACTTCGGCCCGTTCGTCATGAACACCAAGGCCGAGGTCATGCAGGCCGTCGAGGACTTCGAGCGGGGCCGGTTCGGACTGGAGCCGGCCGGCCGTATGCCGCACACCGCACCCGGAGAGGAGCTCGCGTGAACACCGTCGACACCCGGGAGTCGTACGCCTTCCACGAGGAGAGCACGGCGGAGCGCTGGGCGCGGGCCCAGCTCTACTTCGAGGCCAAGGAGTACACCGAGGCGGCCCGGCTGCTCACGACCGTGGTCGACGAGGTGCCCGAGCAGGTCGCGCCGCGCCTCCTGCTCGCCCGCGCCTACTACCACTCCGCCCAGCTCGGCCGCGCCGAGGAGCAGTTGCGCCTGATCGTGGAGCGCGACCCGGTCGAGCACTACGCGCACCTGATGCTGGGCCGCACGCTGCAGCGGCAGGGGCGTGAGGCCGAGGCAGCTCCCTGGCTGCGGCTCGCCGCCGCCTTCGCGGGGGAGACGCACCCGCAGGACTGAGTAGGTGTTTTTGTACTTCCGGTTCATGATCAGCGGAAGCGTCATCC
>NZ_JBYIQP010000009.1:0-127470 GCF_057707665.1 Actinacidiphila sp. bgisy167
GTCGGCGCCGGCCCGGCCGCGCAGGCGGGCGACGGTGCCGGGGACGCCGCGGGAGCCGGAGAGGCGACGCAGAAACGGCACAGTGCCCCGCCGCCGACCCCGCGCGCCACCCCGGCCCCGGAGCTGCTGCGCGCCTTCCGCTTCGTCTACGAGGCGCTCTCGCCCGCCGTGGCCCGCATGCTGCGACTGCTGGTGCTCACCCCCTCGGGCCTGACCGACGCGCAGACCGCCTCCGCGCTGGGCGGCTGCTCCGTCGAGGCCGCGCAGGCCACCCTGGCGGACCTCGCCGCCTGCGGGCTGCTGCACCCGGAGCCGTCGCCCGCCGGCCTGCCCGACGCGCAGGCGCAGTATCGCCTCCCCGGCTGGCTGACCCCACCGCTGCGGGCGCTGCTGGAGAGCACGGAGAAGCCGTCCGAGGTGCAGCTCGCCCGGGCACGGCTGCTGGAGCGCACGGTGCGGCTGCTCCATGCCTGCCGAATGCGCCTGGAGGGGGAGACGGAACCGGACGGCTTGCCGACCTCGCTGCGCTTCCCCAGTCGTCCGGTCGCGGCAGGCTGGCTGCGGATGCGGCTGCCGGTCCTGCTGGCCTCGGCGCGGCTGGCGGTCGCGGACGGCGAACTGGACACCCTGGCCCGCCGTCTCATGGCGGGTCTCGTGCGGGCCCTGGCCGCGGACCCGGACGGCGGCGCGACGGCGCCCGAGCGCTACCGGCTCCACCATCTGGTGCTGGACGTCGCCGAGCGACGCGGACTGCACCGCGAGAAGGCGGCGGCCCTGCTGAACATCGGCGACCTGGACGTGGAGGCGGGCCGCCCGCTCGACGCCCTCGACCGCTACCGGGCCGCGCTGGTCGCCTCCCGGGAGGGTTTCGACGGGGACGCCGAGGGCCGCGCGCTGGAGGCCGTCGCCGGTACCTATCTGGAACTGGACGACCCGCAGCGCGCCTCCGACTGGTACGGCAGGGCGCTGGCCCTGCGGCAGGCCCGCGGCGAACTCGCGCACCAGGCGCGACTGCACGGGCGGCTCGGCGCCCTGTTCACCTACGCGGGCCACTACGGCAACGCGCTGCGCGAGTGGCGTGCGGCCTCCGCCGCCCACCGCCGGCTGAAGGACCTGCCCGCACAGGCCCGTGCCCTCAGCGAGGTGGCCAGGGTCCAGGAGTACGCGGGGCACCCGGAGGACGCGCTGCGGACCTGCCGCGACGCGCTGTACTGGGCCCGGCTGGCGAAGGAGCGGCGGCTGGAAGGCGCGGTGCTGCTGCGCATGGCCGACACCCTGGATCGGTTGGGTGACCCGGCGGGCGCCCAGTTGCAGCGGGCCGCGGCACGCCGGCTGCTGCCCCCGGAGGAGATCCCGCGGCCCGATGAGGAGTGAGGAGCCCGGTTTCCCGGGCGGGGTGCCCGGCGGGGCCCCTCAGGGCCCGTCCCGACACGGGTCATGCCTGCGAAACCACTGATGCCTTCGCTGGAAGTAGTCACTTTGTAAGGCTGGACAGCGACTCCTCCTTCACTACACTTGGTCACACCGCAGAACATCGCGGCCGGGTCCGACGTACCCTTACAAAGGGTGATTTGTTCCGAGACCTGCCCACATCTTCCACTCCCGTGAACAGGACCGTGATCGACGTGAAGGTCGGCATCCCCCGCGAGGTCAAGAACAACGAGTTCCGCGTGGCCATCACCCCCGCGGGCGTGCACGAGCTCGTCCGAGGCGGCCATGAGGTCTACGTCGAACAGGACGCCGGCCTCGGCTCGTCCATCCCGAACGAGGAGTACGTCACCGCCGGCGCGACCATCCTCCCGACCGCCGACGAGGTGTGGGGCGTCGCCGACCTGGTGCTGAAGGTCAAGGAGCCGATCGCGGAGGAGTACCACCGGCTCCGCAAGGGCCAGACCCTCTTCACCTACCTTCACCTGGCCGCGTCCCGCGAGTGCACCGACGCCCTGCTGGAGTCCGGAACCACCGCGATCGCCTACGAGACCGTCGAGCTCGCCAACCGCCAGCTGCCGCTGCTCGCCCCGATGTCCGAGGTGGCCGGCCGGCTCGCCCCGCAGGTCGGCGCCTACCACCTGATGCGTTCGGCCGGCGGCCGCGGTGTGCTCCCCGGCGGCGTCCCGGGTGTGGCCCCCGCCAAGGCCGTCGTCATCGGCGGCGGTGTCTCCGGATGGAACGCCGCGCAGATCGCCGTCGGCATGGGCTTCCACGTCACCCTGCTCGACCGGGACATCACCAAGCTGCGCGAGGCCGACAAGGTCTTCGGCACCAGGGTGCAGACCATCGTCTCCAACGCCTTCGAGCTGGAGAAGGCGGTCCTCGACGCCGACCTCGTCATCGGCGCGGTCCTGATCCCCGGCGCCAAGGCGCCCAAGCTGGTCAGCAACGAACTGGTCTCGCGCATGAAGCCGGGCTCGGTGCTCGTCGACATCGCCATCGACCAGGGGGGCTGCTTCGAGGACTCCCGTCCGACCACGCACGCCGAGCCGGCCTTCACGGTCCACAACTCGGTGTTCTACTGCGTCGCCAACATGCCGGGCGCGGTGCCCAACACCTCCACCTATGCGCTGACCAACGCGACGCTGCCCTACATCGTGGAGGTGGCGGGCCGCGGCTGGCGCGAGGCACTGCGCCGGGACGCCGCACTCGCCAAGGGCCTCAACACCCATGAGGGCCAGGTCGTCTACGGGCCGGTCGCCGAGGCGCACGGCCTGGACGCGGTGGAGCTCGTCAGCGTCCTGGGCTGACGCCGCCTCATCGATTGGTCGATATTTCGCCTCGGCGTCAACGTGTCGCCGACGTGCGACGCACGGCCGGGTCCTTGTCCACAGGGCCCGGCCGTTCGCGCGGAACCATACTGTTTTGCCGATTCGCACCCCTGTGAAACGTCCCCGGCGTCGCCGTTACACCCTTGACAGCGAGACGTTCGGTTGCCGACACATCGTGCCGTGTCCGGCGGATTGTGTTGCTGTGAACCACCGACACGCCATAGAGTCGCCAACCGTCGGCATGCTGCAACGCTGACCTATAGAGAAGTTTCCTGGTCACCAAGGAGGTAAGACGACTTGTGAATGAGTCGACATTTGCTCCCGGGGGTGGTCAGCCAGGAATGACCGTGCAGACCGAGGGCTCCGCACGACTCGAGCCGGTGGCCTCCGTGGCCGTCCGCACGTTCGAGGCGCGCAGGGCCGGTACAGACAACGAGACGCGTTACGCGAACCCCATGGCGCAATACGAAGAAGAGCTGCAGGACGGTCAGTTCTACGACCCCGACGCGGAGTACGAACCCGACCCCGAGTACGCGGCCACCCTCGCGCCCGACGCGGCGCGTCAGCGCCGTGAGCGCGTGGGCCCCACCGGCCGCCCGTTGCCGTACTTCCCGATCCCCGGCCCGCTGACGGACCACGGCCCGGCGAAGATCATCGCAATGTGCAACCAGAAGGGCGGCGTCGGCAAGACGACGTCCACCATCAACCTCGGTGCCGCGCTCGCCGAATACGGCCGCCGCGTCCTCCTGGTCGACTTCGACCCGCAGGGCGCGCTCTCCGTCGGCCTCGGCGTCAACCCGATGGAACTGGACGTCACGGTCTACAACTTGCTGATGGAACGCGGGCTGTCGGCCGACGAGGTGCTGCTGAAGACGGCGGTGCCGGGGATGGATCTGCTGCCCAGCAACATCGATCTGTCGGCCGCCGAAGTCCAGTTGGTCAGCGAGGTGGCCCGGGAGTCCTCGCTGCAGCGGGCGTTGAAGCCGCTGCTGCCCGACTACGACTACGTCATCATCGACTGCCAGCCGTCGCTCGGCCTGCTGACCGTCAACGCCCTGACGGCAGCCCACCAGGTGATCGTCCCGCTGGAGTGCGAGTTCTTCGCGCTGCGCGGTGTCGCGCTGCTCACCGAGACCATCGAGAAGGTCAGGGAGCGGCTCAACCCCGAGCTGGAGCTGGACGGCATCCTCGCGACGATGTACGACTCGCGCACCGTGCACAGCCGGGAGGTGCTGGCGCGTGTCGTCGAGGCCTTCGACGACCACGTCTTCCACACCGTCATCGGACGGACCGTCCGCTTCCCGGAGACCACGGTCGCCGGTGAGCCGATCACGACCTACGCCTCCAACTCCGTGGGCGCCGCAGCCTACCGCCAGCTCGCCAGGGAGGTGCTCGCCCGGTGTCACGCCGAGTGAGTCTCCCCGGGGCCGACGAACTGTTCCGTACGACCGGGGGGCGGGGGCTCCAGTCCTCGACACCGCGGCAGCACTCCGGCGGTGAGACTCCCGGCACGGGCCCCGGCGCCGGCCCGGGCGCGGACACCGGCGGCACCGGCGAACGCCCCCTGAGGTCCGTCCCGGCCCCCGTCGAGGAGCCGGCGCCGGAGGAGGCGCCGGTCCGCGATTCCGCGGCGCCCTCCGATTCCGCCGAGCACGGCGGACGGGACAACGGCGCCGGCCCGGGCGCCTCGCCGGTCCCAGCGGCCCGTTCCGTCCCGGAACAGGCGGGTCCTTCCGGCGCGCCCGTACGACGCGGCCCGCAGGCCCCCGCAGCGGCCTCCACGGGCCCTCAGGCGGCCTCCCAGCCGCCGCAGCCCCCGCAGCCCCAGCAGCCGCGCCGCAAGTCCGGACGGGCCCCGAGGCGGCCCAGCGGGCGGGAACGCCACGACGAGAAGATCACCGTCTATGTCTCCGCCGAGGAGCTCATGGACCTCGAGCACGCCCGCCTCGTCCTGCGCGGCGAGCACGGGCTCGCCGTGGACCGCGGCCGGATCGTGCGGGAGGCGGTCGCGGTGGTCCTGGCCGACCTCGAGTCCCGAGGCGACGCGAGCATCCTCGTACGACGCCTGCGCGGCCGCTGACGCGCCCATCGCGATACGGTGCCGTCCTCCGTACGGCCCCGTCAGCAGCACCTGGATCTTCATGCCCCCCGACGTCCCCGCCAGTCCGCAGCGCCCCCGCCGCCTCCTCGGCCGCGGCCCGGGCGCGCGCCCTGTGCCGCCCCGGGCGGTGGCCGAGGAGGGCACGGGCGAGGCGGGTGTGAGCGACGCGGCCGGTGAGTTCGGCGACACCGCCCCGCCGCCTCCGGCAGTCGCCGAAGCGGCAGTCGAAGCCACCGCCGTCGAAGCCCCGGCGGAGCCGGCCCCGGTTCCGGATGCGCCGCCGCCCGACGCCGGCCCGTCGCCCGTTCCCGCGGCAAAGGCCCCCGCGTCCGGCCCGGAGGCCCCCGCGCCACAGGACGAGGACGGCGCCGCCTCCCCGGACGACGGCCGGTTCACCGTCCGGCTGGCGAACTTCGAGGGCCCCTTCGACCTGCTGCTGCAGTTGATCTCCAAGCACAAGCTCGACGTCACCGAGGTCGCCCTGTCCAAGGTGACGGACGAGTTCATGGCGCACATCCGTGCCATGGGACCGGACTGGGACCTCGACCAGGCCACGGAGTTCCTCGTCGTCGCGGCGACCCTGCTGGACCTGAAGGCCGCGCGGCTGCTGCCCGCCGCCGAGGTGGAGGACGAGGAGGACCTCGCCCTGCTGGAGGCCCGGGACCTGCTCTTCGCCCGGCTGCTCCAGTACCGCGCCTACAAGCAGATCGCCGCGATCTTCGCCGAACGCCTGGAGGCCGAGGCGCTGCACCACCCCCGCACCGTGGGCCTGGAGCCGCAGCACGCAGAACTGCTGCCCGAGGTGGTGCTCGGCATCGGGCCGGAGCGCTTCGCACAGCTCGCCGTCAAGGCGATGCAGCCCAAGCCGAAGCCGCAGGTGTACGTGGACCACATCCACGCGCCGCTGGTGAGCGTGCGCGAGCAGGCCGGCCACGTCGTCGCCATGCTCCGGGAGCGGGGCGAGGCGAGTTTCGCGGAACTCACCCTCGACGCACCGGACACCCTGACCGTCGTGGCCCGCTTCCTGGCCCTGCTGGAGCTGTACCGGGAGAAGGCGGTCGCGCTCGACCAGGAAGAGGCCCTGGGTACGCTCCAGGTCCGCTGGACGGGCGGTGCGGCGGCCCCTGACCGGCCGCTCGTCACCGACGAATTCGACCAGGCGCCCGCCGCGAAGGACGGTAAGGATGGCTGACGTGACGGAGGTCACGGGAATGACCGCGGTGGCGGAGACCGCCGGGGAGGAGCAGGGCGCCCCCGCGGGACTGCTCTCGGTGGCGGATCTGGAGCTGCGGCCTGCCCTGGAGGCGGTCCTGATGGTCGTGGACGAGCCCGTCACCGAGGAGACGCTCTCCAAGGTGCTGGAGCGCCCGCGCCGGGAGATCGCGACCGCGCTCCACGACCTCGCCGGGGAGTACGCCGCCCAGGGCCGCGGCTTCGACCTGCGCCTCGTCGCGGGAGGCTGGCGCTTCTACACCCGGCCCGCCTATGCCGCGGCCGTGGAGAAGTTCGTCCTGGACGGACAGCAGGCCCGGCTCACCCAGGCCGCGCTGGAGACGCTGGCGGTCGTCGCGTACCGGCAGCCGGTCAGCCGGTCCCGGGTCTCGGCGGTGCGCGGGGTCAACTGCGACGGTGTGATGCGCACCCTCCTGCAGCGGGGTCTTGTGGAGGAGTGTGGGACGGAAGCCGAGACAGGTGCGATCCTGTACAGGACGACGAACTACTTCCTGGAGCGGTTGGGCCTGCGCGGCCTGGACGAGCTGCCCGAGCTCGCCCCGTTCCTCCCGGAGGCGGACGCCGTCGAGGCGGACTCCCTGGAGGGCGTCCCCTCATTCGACCCGGACTCGACGACGGAAACTTGATGCGAAGCAGCAGCGGCAGCGGCAGGAACAGCGGTGGCAACCGGAATTACCGGGGTGCCGGCAACGGGCGCGACGACAAGCAGAAGCGCGCGGGCCGACCCCGTCCGGAGGAGCGCCGCTACGACGTCGGCGGCAGCTCCGGCGGACCCGGCGGACCCGGTGGAGCGGGCGGCGGCGCCAAGCGCGGCACCGGCGGCAAGCCGGGCGGCGCGTCCGGCAAGCCCCGCAGGTCGGCCCCCGCGCGCCCGCGCGAACTGGACGCCCAGATCGAGGAGCGCAACCGCGAGCGGCACAGCAAGCCCAAGCTGAACCTGCCCAAGACCTTCCCGGGCGCCGAGCAGGAGGGCGAGCGCCTGCAGAAGGTGCTGGCCCGGGCCGGCATGGGCTCCCGGCGCGCGTGCGAGGAACTGATCGAGCAGCGCCGGGTCGAGGTGAACGGCAAGATCGTCACCGAGCAGGGCCTGCGCGTGAACCCGGACAAGGACGAGGTGCGCGTCGACGGGCTGACCGTCGCCACGCAGTCGTACCTGTTCTTCGCCCTGAACAAGCCGGCCGGCGTCGTCTCCACGATGGAGGACCCCGAGGGCCGCCAGTGCCTCGGCGACTACGTCACCAACCGCGAGACCCGGCTCTTCCACGTCGGGCGGCTGGACACCGAGACCGAGGGCATCATCCTGCTCACCAACCACGGCGAGCTGGCCCATCGCCTCACACACCCCCGCTACGGCGTGCAGAAGACCTACCTCGCCGCGATCAGCGGTGTGCTGCCGCGCGACATCGGCAAGCAGCTGAAGAACGGCATCCAGCTGGAGGACGGCTACGCCCGCGCAGACAGCTTCCGCGTCGTGCAGCAGACGGGCAAGAACTACCTGGTCGAGGTCACCCTGCACGAGGGCCGCAAGCACATCGTGCGCCGGATGCTGGCCGAGGCGGGCTTCCCGGTCGACAAGCTGGTCCGCACCAGCTTCGGACCCATCGCGCTCGGCGACCAGAAGTCGGGCTGGCTGCGGCGGCTCACCAACACCGAGGTGGGCATGCTCATGCGCGAGGTCGATCTCTGAGCCGCCCGTGACCGCCGGTACGGGGCGGCCCACGCCCCGTACCGGAGCGGCTTCCCGGCCGCCCGGCCGCGGATAAGGACTTTCCCGCAGGCCGCCGCACCGGGGAGGATGGCGCGATGACCATCCACGCCGAACCTCTGCGCGAGGCCGGGCTGCCCGAACTCACCCCGGCCCTCGTCCAGCAGGGACACCCCCTGCTGTTCGCCACCGTCTCCGGCGCGCACCTGTACGGTTTCCCTTCCCGCGACTCGGACGTGGACCTGCGCGGCGTCCACCTCCTTCCACTCGCGGACCTGATCGGGCTGCGGGAGGGGGAGGAGACCCAGACCCGCATGTGGGAGCAGGACGGCCTCGAACTCGACCTGGTCACCCACGACCTGCTGAAGTTCGTCCGGCTCATGCTGCGGCGCAACGGCTATGTGCTGGAGCAGCTGCTGTCGCCGCTCGTGGTGCACACCAGCGAGGTCCACGCCCGACTGGCCGACCTGGCGCCCGGCGTCATCACCGCCCAGCACGCCCACCACTACCGTGGCTTCGCCCGTACCCAGTGGGAGCTGTACGAGAAGACCGGCGAACTCAAGCCGCTGCTCTACACCTTCCGGGTGCTGCTGACCGGCATCCACCTGATGCGCACCGGCGCCGTCGAGGCGCACCTGCCGACGCTGCTGGAGCACGTCACCGCCCCCGGCTACGTCCGCGAACTCATCCACGAGAAGGCCGCCGCCGAGCACGGCCTCGCCATGGATCTCGACCCGCGACGCGTCCGTGCCGATGTCGACGCACTCCACGCGGTCCTGGACGACGCGCAGCGCGACAGCCGGCTGCCCGGCGAGCCGACGGCCTACGACGCCCTCCACGACCTGGTCGTCCGCACCCGGACGGCCGCCGCATGAGCTCCGCCGTGACCGGGCGGCGGGCGGCGGCGGGGGCGATGGCGGGGCTGGCGATCGGTGACGCGCTCGGCTTTCCGACCGAGTTCAACGACGTCCCGTCCATCCTGGCGAAGTGCGGCCCGTGGCGGGAGATGGAGCTGCCCCGCCCGGCCTTCGTCACCGACGACACGCAGATGACCCTCGCCCTCGCCCGCGGGCTGCGCACGGCGACGGAGCGCGGCCCCCTCACTCCCTCCCGGCTCGCCCGCCCGGTGCGCGAGGAGTACGTGGACTGGTACCACTCGCCCGACAACAACCGTGCCCCCGGCCGCACCTGCCTGACCGCCTGCCAGAAGCTGGACAAGCCGGGCCGGCCCTGGCAGGAGGCCAGCCAGACCGGCTCCAAGGGCTGCGGCGCGAACATGCGGGTCGCCCCGGTCGGTCTCGTCCCCGGGCTGCGACCCGAGGAACGGGCGGGGGCGGCGCAGCTGCAGTCCGCGTTGACCCACGGCCATCCCACGGCGCTCGCGGCCTCCGACCTCACCGCGCACGCCGTCCACCTCCTCGCGAAGGGTGCGGCCCCGGGCGAACTGCCCGGCCTGCTGCGCCACTACGCGGTGGAGCAGCGCGATACCTACCACGAGTGGTGGCTCGGTGATTTGTGGACGCGCGCCCACGACCACGGACCGCTGGCCTTCGTCCGGCGCGGCTGGGACGAGTGCCTCGGGGTGCTCGACCGCCTCGACGCGGCGCTCGCGGCGCCCGACCGGGAGGCCGACCCGTGCCTGGCCACCGGCGCCGGCTGGATCGCCGAGGAAGCGCTGGCGACCGGCCTGCTGTGCTTCCTGCTCTTCCCGGACGAGCCCGTCACCGCGGTGCGCCGGGCGGCGTGCTCCTCCGGTGACTCCGATTCCATCGCGTGCCTGACGGGCGCCTTCGCCGGAGCGCACCACGGCCTGGCCGCGTGGCCCGACGCCTGGGTGGAGCGGCTAGAGCACCGTGACGAGCTATTGGCCTTCGGCGCCCTTTGGGATGGGGACGGCGTCGGCGGCTGACGCCCGTCGTACCCGGTACAGGAAGTCCTGGACGCGCGCCCGGTCGGGCTCGTGCGGGAGCGGGCTGCGCGGTGCGGCGGCCGAGGCCTCGTCGCGCAGCCGCAGCATCCAGGTTTCCGTCTCGGCCCAGCCGGCCTCGCCTCGCTTGACCGCCAGCAGCCGCTCGCGGTGGTCGCCGACCTCGATGCGTTTGCCGGGTGCGCGGTAGGGCCTGGCGGCGTGGCCGGATGCCTGGGTGGAGCGGCTCGAGTACCGCGGCGAGCTACTCGCCTTCGGGGTCCTGTGGGACGGCGTCGGCGGCTGACGCCCGTCGTACCCGGAAGAGGAAGTCCTCGACGCGGGCCCGGTCGGGCTCGTGCGGGAGCGGGCTGCGCGGTGCGGCGGCCGTGGCCTCGTCGTGCAGCCGCAGCATCCAGGTTTCCGTCTCGGCCCAGCCGACCTCGCCCCGCTTGACCGCCAGCAGCCGCTCGCGGTGGTCGCCGACCTCGATGCGCAGTTCGCCGGTGCGCAGCAGGTCGCGGGCGCTGATCAGCAGCCGCAGCAGGTGCATGGCGTGCTTCCAGCGGGGCGCACCGTGCGTGCGGACGTCGGCCTCGAGCTTGCGCAGCTGGGCCGTGGCGTAGCGCGCGAAGCTCTCGTGGACGTGCCGGGAGAGGAAGGCGCCGCGCAGCGCGAGCAGTTCCTTCCCGGTGTCGTCCGCGTACTCGACGAGGGGGGAGTGGAGGCACTCGAGGATGTTGGGGTTGGCGCGCAGCGCGAGCTCGCAGAACCGCTCCAGCTCCCAGGAGAACTGCTCCCGCTCGGGGCCGTCCACATGGGTGGGTGGCTTGTCGAAGCGCCAGAAGAGCGGGGTGGGCGCCACGTACACCCCGCGGCGGTCGGTGTCACTGCCGTCCGTGGCAAGGCCGAAGGCGCGCGAGCCCATCACACAGGCGTAGACGGTGTGGCGGCGTATGAGGTCGTGGTCGCGCATGGCCGGATCGTACGGGGTCACACGAGGAAGATCTCGCCGTCCTTCTCGGTGATCGACTCGGCGGGGAGCGGCCTCTCGGCAGGTCCGGCGGCCACCGAGGCGTCGGTGATCCGGAACTTGCTGCCGTGGCAGGGGCAGTTGATCGTGCCGTCGGAGACGTTGTTCACAAGGCAGCCCTGGTGGGTGCAGACGGCGGAGAAGGCCTTGAACTCGCCGGCCTGGGGCTGGGTCACCACGACCTTTCTGTCCGTGATCACCGTGCCGCCGCCCACGGGCACGTCGGCGGTCTTCACCAGCGACTCGCCCTCCGCCTTCGCCGAGGCCGGCGCGGTGGCCGGATCCGAGGGAGGCGGCGCCGATGTCGCCGCGCCCTGCGGCGCGCTCTCGTCACCGGACTTGCCGCATGCCGCGAGCGCCGCCGTGGACAGCAGCACCATGCGTCGCTTCATGTTGTCACCCCGACTGTTCGAAGAACCCCAACGCTGATGTCGGCCGCGGCCGTCGACGCGGTGCGGACCAGCCCGCTGCCGACCGGCAGCGGCCGGTCCGGCAGTCGTCCGGCCCGCAGCAGAAGCATCTTTGCGGCGAATGCCCCGAAAACGAAGCACCCGGACAGCGCGTGCCCGATCACGCGGCCGCTGTACTTCGGACAGCCCAATGGTTGCCGGCCGCGCACGCGGCGGCGGGCCGCGCAGAGGCGTTCACGACCACACCGCCAGCGCCACCGCCCGGCCCTCGGCGTCCCGCCGCACCTCCAGCATCCCGACCACCGCACTGCGGTTGATGCGCCCGTATACGTGCGGGAAGCGGGTCTCCCGCGGCACCCCGGGCGGCACAGCCGGTTCGGCGTCCTCCCACAGCACACGGGCCTCCAGGGCCTCCTCGTCGATCAGCAGCACCATCAGCGGCCCAGTGGTGCCCCGGTAGAAGGCGTCGGCGACGGCGAGCGCCACCGACTCGTCGGGCGCGCAGTGCACGAACCCGTCCTCGGCGAGCGACGAGGGCGCGTACGGACGGTCCGGGTCGCGCAGCCAGTCGTCCAGCGGAACCAGGTGGAAGATCATGCTTCATGGTGTACCGCGGCGCCCCTCGCGTCTCGCAGGGCGGGCGTGTCCACCGCACCCCGTCCACCGCGACTACGCTGACCAGGTACGTGTGCGCAGCAACACAGGGAGCGAAGACGTGGCGGTACGAGCGGTCCGCGGAGCCGTGCAGCTGGAGCGCGACGATGCGGAGCACATGCACGAGCGGGTCGCCGAGCTGATCACCGCCATCCTGGAGCGCAACGGCCTCGCGGTGGACGATCTGATCAGCATGTGGTTCACCGCCACCCCGGATCTGCACAGCGACTTCCCGGCGGTCGCCGCGCGCAAGCTCGGCATCACCGATGTCCCGCTGATCTGCGCGCAGGAACTCGACATCACCGGCGCGATGCCGCGGGTCGTGCGCATCCTGGCCCACGTCGAGTCCCCACTGCCCAAGGAGGAGATCGCCCACGTCTACCTCGGCGCCGCGGCAGCCCTCCGCAAGGACATCGCCCAGTGAGGACCGCCCTCGTCATCGGCACCGGCCTCATCGGCACCTCCGCCGCCCTCGCGCTCGCGGCGCGCGGCGTCGAGGTGCACCTGGAGGACCATGACCCCGCCGAGGCGCGCACCGCCGCCGCGCTCGGCGCGGGCACCGACGAGCCCCCGTCCGGCCGGGTCGACCTGGCGATCGTCGCCGTGCCGCCGGCCCACGTCGCCGCGACCGTCGCCGACGCCCAGCGCCGCGGGGTCGCCCGCGGCTACCTCGACGTCGCCAGCGTCAAGGCGGGACCGCGCCGCGCCCTGGAGGCGCTCGGCTGCGACCTGACCTCGTACATCGGCACCCATCCCATGGCGGGCCGCGAGCGCTCCGGCCCGCTGGCCGCGACCGCCGACCTCTTCGAGGGCCGCCCCTGGGTGCTCACCCCGACCCCGGTCACCGACACCGAGGTGCTCAACCTCGCCCTGGAGCTGGTCGCGCTCTGCCGCGCCGTCCCGGTCGTCATGGACGCCGACGCCCACGACCGCGCCGTCGCCCTCGTCTCGCACACCCCGCAGCTCGTCTCCAGCATGGTCGCGGCGCGCCTGCAGCACGCCGAGGACAGCACGGTGCGTCTGTGCGGCCAGGGCATCCGCGACGTCACCAGGGTCGCGGGCTCCCAGCCCGGCATGTGGATCGACATCCTCTCCGCCAACCCGGGCCCGGTCGCCGACGTCCTCGCCGACATCGCCGCCGACCTGACCGAGACCGTCGCGTCCCTGCGGGCCCTGCAGTCCGCGGACGACGCGAAGCGCCTCGACGGCGCCGCCGGTATCGAGGACCTCCTGCGCCGCGGCAACGCCGGCCGGGCCAAGGTCCCGGGCAAGCACGGTTCGGCTCCCAAGACCTACGAGGTTGTGGCCGTCCTCATCGGCGACCAGCCCGGGGAGCTCGCGCGGCTCTTCGCGGACGCCGGGGCGGCGGGGGTCAACATCGAGGACGTGCGCATCGAGCACTCGACGGGGCAGCAGGCGGGTCTCGTGCAGCTGATGGTGGAGCCGGCCGCGGCCGCGCGCCTGTCGGCGGCGCTGCGGGAGCGCGGCTGGTCGCTGCGCGCCTGAGGGGCGGTGGACGGGGCCGGGCGAAGTGAGCGGGGCGCGGCGCCGGCCCCGGGCACGGCAGGGGCGTGCGTGGGCCGGCCGGGACAGGTCACCGCGCGCAGAGGCGGGGTCGGCGCATTCGCGGTACAGAGCCGAATGGGTGGGCCGGTAACCTTGTGGGGATGGCATCGTGCCAGCCGTGTACCTGTTCCACGCACAAGGAAGGTCCCCCGACTGTGTCGAATCCGGTGATCGTCGCGATCGACGGCCCCTCGGGCACTGGCAAGTCCAGCACTTCGAAGGCGGTCGCGGCCAAGCTCGGCCTGAGCTACCTGGACACCGGCGCGCAGTACAGGGCGATGACCTGGTGGATGCTGAGCAACGGCGTCGACGTGAACGACGCGGCAGCCGTCGCCACCGCCGCGGAGAAGCCGGTGCTCGTCTCCGGGTCCGACCCGGCGGCGCCGACGATCACCGTGGACGGCGTGGACGCCTCCGGCCCGATCCGCTCCCAGGAGGTCACCGCGGCGGTCAGCGCCGTCAGCGCGGTGCCGGAGGTGCGCACCCGGCTGGTCGGGCTGCAGCGCGACGCGGCCGCCGCCGCGCCGGCCGGGATCGTCGTCGAGGGCCGGGACATCGGCACCACCGTGCTGCCTGACGCCACCGTGAAGATCTTCCTCACGGCCTCCCCGGAGGCCCGGGCCGCCCGCCGCGGCGGCGAGCTGAAGGCCGCCGGCAGCGCCCAGGTCGATCTCGCGGCGACCCGGGAGGCCCTGGTGCGGCGCGACGCGGCCGACTCCGGACGCAAGACCTCCCCGCTGGCCAAGGCCGACGACGCCATAGAGGTCGACACCAGTGACCTCACCCTCGACCAGGTCATCGAGACCGTCGTCACCCTGATCGAGGAGAAGCGAGCCGGTTCGTGAGCGACACCTCCGCGGTTCCGGGGCCCAAGGGCGCGGCTGTCGGCCGCCGCCTCGGCATCGGGATCATCAACAGCCTCTGGCGCCCCCGGGTGCTCGGCGCCTGGCGGCTGCCCGCCACCGGGCCTGTGATCCTCGCCGTGAACCACTCGCACTACGTGGACGGGCCGGTGCTCATGGGCACCAGCCCGCGTCCCGTGCACTTCCTGATCAAGAAGGAGGCGTTCATCGGGCCGCTGGACCCGTTCCTGCGTGGGATCGGCCAGCTCCCGGTGGACCGCAAGAGCACCGATCGCGCCGCGGTGACCAGCGCGCTCGGCGTGCTGGAGCGCGGCGGGGTCCTCGGCATCTTCCCCGAGGGCACCCGCGGCGAGGGCGACTTCGCCGACCTGCGGGCGGGCCTGGCGTACTTCGCGGTGCGCTCCGGCGCGCCCATAGTGCCGGTCGCGGTCCTCGGCACATCCCGGCCGGGACGGCTGATCCGCGGCCTGCCGCCGGTGCGCGGCCGGGTCGACATCGTCTTCGGCGACCCCTTCGACGCCGGCGACGGCACCGGGCGCCGTACCCGTACGGCGCTGGACGCCGCCACCGTGCGCATCCAGAAGCACCTCACCGGCCACCTCGAGTACGCCCGGCGCACCACGGGCCGCACCTCCTAGCGGCGGCCTGATCCACACTGGGGCGTGCAAGCCCCCGCACATCTGACGATCGACGGAGAAGCTTTCATGGACATCGAGAACGAGTACGGCGAAGTCGGCGCGCTCGACGACGCCGAGTACGCCGAGTTCATGGAGCTCGCCGCCGAGGAGGGCTTCGACCTCGACGAGGTCGCGGGCGACCTCGCGGCAGCGGGTCATGGCCCGCTGCCGGTCGTCGCGGTCGTCGGCCGCCCGAACGTCGGCAAGTCGACTCTGGTGAACCGGATCATCGGCCGCCGTGAGGCGGTCGTCGAGGACCGCCCCGGCGTCACCCGCGACCGTGTCACGTACGAGGCCGACTGGAACGGCCGCCGCTTCAAGATCGTCGACACCGGCGGCTGGGAGCAGGACGTACTCGGCATCGACGCGTCCGTGGCGGCGCAGGCCGAGTTCGCGATCGACGCCGCCGACGCCGTGGTCTTCGTGGTGGACGCCACGGTCGGCGCGACCGACACCGACGAGGCCGTCGTCAGGCTGCTCCGCAAGGCGGGGAAGCCGGTCGTGCTGTGCGCCAACAAGGTCGACGGCCCCTCGGGCGAGGCGGACGCCGCCATGCTGTGGAACCTCGGCCTCGGCGAGCCCTTCCCCGTCTCGTCGCTGCACGGCCGCGGCACCGGCGACCTGCTGGACGCGATGCTGGAGGCGCTGCCCGACGCGCCGATGCAGTCCTTCGCGAACACCGTCGGCGGCCCGCGCCGGGTCGCGCTGATCGGCCGCCCGAACGTCGGCAAGTCCTCGCTGCTGAACAAGGTGGCCGGCGAGGAGCGCGTCGTCGTCAACGAACTGGCCGGCACGACCCGCGACCCGGTCGACGAGCTCATCGAGCTCGGCGGCAAGACCTGGAAGTTCGTGGACACCGCGGGCATCCGCCGCCGGGTCCACCTCCAGGAGGGCGCCGACTACTACGCCTCGCTGCGCACCGCGGCCGCCCTGGAGAAGGCGGAGGTCGCCGTCGTCCTGATCGACGCCGGAGAGACGCTCGCGGAGCAGGACACCCGCATCATCTCGATGGCGGTCGAGGCGGGCCGCGCCATCGTCATCGCCTACAACAAGTGGGACCTGCTGGACGAGGAGCGGCGCTACTACCTCGAGCGCGAGATCGAGAAGGACCTCGTGCAGGTCCAGTGGGCGCCCCGGGTGAACGTCTCGGCCCGTACCGGCCGCCACATGGAGAAGCTGGTCCCGGCCATCGAGACCGCCCTGGCGGGCTGGGAGACCCGGGTACCCACCGGCCGCCTCAACGCCTTCCTGGGCGAGCTCGTGGCCGCCCACCCGCACCCGATCCGCGGCGGCAAGCAGCCCCGCATCCTCTTCGGCACCCAGGCCGGCACCAAGCCCCCGCGCTTCGTGCTCTTCGCCTCCGGCTTCCTGGAGGCCGGCTACCGCCGCTTCATCGAGCGCCGGCTGCGCGAGGAGTTCGGGTTCGCGGGGACGCCGATCCAGGTGTCGGTCCGGGTGCGGGAGAAGCGCGGACGCAAGAAGTAGCTTTTCCGGGTCCGGACATGGAGCCGCCCGCCGGGCCGCCTCCTCGGAGGCAGTCCCGGCGGGCGGCTGTTCGCGCGGGGCGAGCGGTCAGATCAGAGCCCGCCGTGCATGCGGTTCTCGGCCAACCCCGGGGGAAGCGCGGGCAGGTCGCCGCGATGGCGGCCGGAGCGGTAGGCGGAGTTGGCGCCGCCGCGGTCGGCGAACCCGTTGAACTGCAGGTCCTCCTCGCCGGTGCGGTCGCCGGGGAGGGTGCGGAAGAGCCTGCGGTACTCGGAGTAGAGCGCGTCGTAGATCGGCGTGCCTTCACGCGCGGACGCCTCCTGCGCGGTGCGCATGGGAGGGATGGGGCTGCGGTACTGGGCTCGTGAGGAAGCGTCAAAGGTGTGCACGTCGTGGCAACGAGCGGCTCAGCTGCGGGGATGCGGGTCGGGCGGATGAATCACGCATATGCACCGCCACGCGCAGAAGGCGCGTACGGTCGGCCGTACGCGCCTTCTGCGTGAGCCGGGGCCGTCAGGTCCCGGAGAGGGGCATCGTCGCCGCGACGAGGAGTCCGCGCCCGCAGGCGCGCTCGAGAGCGTCGCGCAGCAGGTCCTCGCGGGGCTGCTGGCCGATGGTGCCGTACGGGGCGGCGTACACGTACACCGCGTTGGACCTGTTGACCGCCTGGCGCCAGCCCTCGCTGACCGCGAGCGGCTGGTGCGCCTGCCACCACGCCCCGGCGTTGCCGGGCTGCAGGATGGCGTGCAGCTGCCCCATGGCCAGCAGGACGGACCAGCCGGGCAGCGGGGAGGGCGGTGTGGAGAGGTCGTTCACGGGGAGGAAGCCCTGCTCGATGAGGATCGGCAGGAAGTCGTCGCCGGGGCCGTCGTGCCCCGGGCGGGCGATCGGACCAGTGGGTTCGATGACGAGGGCCGGGCACACCTCCTCCTTGAGGAGGATGAGGCCGCAGGTGATGCCGAGCACCGCCTGGCGCGGCGCGGCGGCCGCGGTGGCGGCTCCGGCCGTCTCCTCGACGGCCATGCTCTGCACGGCGCCCTGCAGTTGCTCCTCCGGTACCGGCACGACCTGGGAGGGGATGCAGGTCGCGTGGGCGAAGGCCAGCACGGCCGTCTCCTCGCCGACGAACAGCACGGTGCTGGTGCGCTCCGTGGCGGTGTCCCCCGGAGTACGGCAGGAGGTGCAGTCGTACGTGCCGGGCGCGCTGACGCCGGCCAGCAGGCGTGCCGCCTCCTCATCGCCGATCTCGGCTCGTACCTCGTCGCTGACGTCGAGCATGGGCGGCACTGAAGCCTCCTTGGGAATGACGGCTAAGAGCTCCTTTGCCGAGCCTCGCCCGGCACACAGTGACAACGGCCGATCTGTGGCGGGAGTCACGGCCTACTTGGCGCGTGCTCGCACGTCCGCCTGCGGAGAGTGAGCGGAGGCGCGTAGCCGATCACTCCCCGTCCCACCTTTCACCCCGCGATGCCCATGCGCCTATGAGACGGATCACATGGTGCATATGCGCTGTACGGACATGCCGTAAAAAGCGCCATCAATCCACTGTCCGGAATAGGACTTTACTTCCGGTAACCGGCAACTGGCCTGCGACGCAAGGCACATGCTTGGTGACGGAACGCGACTCTGCCTAGATTTGCCCGCCGTGTGCAGGGAGCACCACCCGGGAGGGCTCGCACGGAGGGCGACCGCGGATCGGAAAGCCGTCGGTCGGCGAGCGACGGGGACGGGGGCCGCGCCGGACGCGCGGGTGCCCGTCCGCCGGCCGCCGCACCAGGGGTGCGGCGACGTGGGGGAGTCCCGGGTCCGTGGAGAGGGATCTGATGGCCGTATCAGGCACGTACCGCCGGTCCGCAGCCGCCGCCGGCGTCACCGTCCTCGCCCCGCTGGCCCTCATGGCCGTCGCGGGGCCCGCGAAGGCCGCCGACAGCGGGGTCTGGGACCGCATCGCGCGCTGCGAGAGCGGGGGAGACTGGCACATCGACACCGGTAACGGATACTACGGAGGACTCCAGTTCTCGGCCGGGACATGGCGCGCCTACGGGGGGACCGTGTACGCGGCGACCGCCGACCGGGCGAGCCGTGAGCAGCAGATCGCCGTCGCCGTCAAGGTGCAGCGGGCGCAGGGCTGGGGGGCATGGCCCACCTGCTCCGCCCGTGCCGGCGCCTACGGGAGCGCCCCCGCCCTCGGCGCCGCCCCGACCGCGCCCGAGAGGCGGCACACGTCCCCGGCGCCGCAGCGGCAGTCGCGCGGTGCCGCAGGCCGTACCGACCGCGGCCAGAGCCGGGTCGCGAAGGGCCACGGCGACTACCGCGTCCGCAGCGGCGACACCCTGAGCGGCATCGCGGCGGCCCATGGGACGACCTGGAAGAAGCTCTACGCCGTCAACCGGTCCGTGATCGGCGCCGACCCCAACCTGATCCTTCCCGGTCAGCGGCTGTCGATCTGACCCTCCGCGCACCCCTGCCCACCCGGCCGTGCTCCGACCGGGTGGGCCCCGGGGCGCGCACGGCGCGGCGGGAGGCGGCTGCCGCCACCGCCGCGCCTAACCTGGCCCGCATGTCCCGTCCCCGCCGTCTCGCGGTGACCGCGCTCGTATCGCTCGCCGCGTCGGCGGCCCTCGCGTCAGGGGCCGCGCAGGCCGACGGACACGCACCCGTCTGGCTGGAGCTGGCGACCTGCGAGAGCAGCAACCGCTGGAACACCAACACCGGCAACGGCTTCTACGGTGGGCTGCAGATCTTCCAGCCCACCTGGGCCGAACACGGTGGTCTCGACCTGGCTCCCAGGCCCGACCGCGCCACCCCCGACCAGCAGGTGACCGTCGCCGAGGAGATCCTGCGCGACCAGGGCTGGGAGGCCTGGCCGACCTGCGCGCAGCGCCTGCGGCTGTCCGGGCGGGCGCACGCGCTGCAGCGCGGCGAGACCCTGGAGTCGGTGGCCCGGCGCTTCGACGTCAGCGGCGGCGCGGCGGAGCTGTACCGGCTCAACCAGGACGTCATCGGCTCCGACCCGAACCGGCAGCTCACCCCGGGGACACTGCTGCGCCTGCCGAAGTGAGGCCGTCGGGAGCACTGCGGCGGCGCTCCGACCTGGACCGCCGGTCAGGCCGCACCGTTTCGGCCGCAGCGTCCCGGCCGTTGCCGCGCTCACGCCGGACCGCCCGCCCCACCGTCGTGCCCGCGCCCGCGGCCCGCGGCCGTCACCCGGCGAGTCCCTGTCCGTAGCCCGGCGGGGTGACAGCGCCACCCGTGGCCCGAGCGGCCGGCCGATCCGGGGAAGGCAGCGTGGAGCGCCTGCCCGCCGCCCCGGAACCGGTGACAAACGTCACAGGGGGGAAACAGTGCGGACACGAGGGCGTACGAGAAGGCGAACCGGTACAACCTGTGGGTCTGGTGAGCGGGGTCTTTCCAGCACGACGGCGGGCACCGGTCCATGGGAGCAGGAACACGGGGACGCATGCGTATTTCCATACTGATCCACAATGCGTACGGGGTCGGGGGCACCATCCGCACGACCTACAACCTGGCCAGCGCCCTGGCTGAACGGCACGAGGTCGAGATCGTCTCCGTCTTCCGCCACCGTGACGAGCCCACGTTCGCCCTCGACCCGCGCGTCGGCCTGCGCCATCTGCTGGACCTGCGCCGCGGCGGCGGGACGTGCGATCTCGACGACCCGCTGTACGGCAGGCCGGCGAAGGTCTTCCCGTCCGGCGAGAACCGCTACCAGCAGTACAACGCCCTCACCGACCGGCGGATCGCGGCCCATCTGGCGTCCCTGGACGCCGACGTCGTCATCGGCACGCGCCCCGGGCTGAACGTCCACATCGCCCTGCAGGCCCCGCGTCACGCCGTCCGGATCGCGCAGGAGCACCTGACGCTGGACACCCACTCCGTGCCGCTGGTGCTCACGCTGCGCCGGCTGTACCCACGGCTGGACGCCGTCACCACGACCACCGAGGCCGACGCCGCCTGCTACCGCCGCAGACTGCGGCTGCCCGGGGTGCGGGTGGTCGCCGTGCCGAACAGCGTCCCCGACCCGGGCATCGCGCCCAGCACCCTGGACGCCAGGTACGTCGTGGCCGTCGGCCGGCTGGCCCCGGTCAAGCGTTACGGGGACCTCATCCGAGCCTTCGCCAAGGTCGCGCGGGAACGCCCCGACTGGGGTCTGCGGCTGTACGGCACGGGCGGGGAGAAGCAGAAGCTGGAGCGGCTCATCGCCGACCTGGACGTCGGGGACCGGGTGACGATGATGGGCGCGGCGTCGCCGATCGAGCCGGAGATGGCCAAGGCCTCGCTGCTCGCGGTGTCCTCCAGCACCGAGTCGTTCGGCATGACCATCGTCGAGGCGATGCGGGTGGGCCTGCCGGTGGTGAGCACGGACTGCCCGCTCGGCCCCGGCGAGATCATCGGCGACGGGGTGGACGGTCTGCTGGTGCCCCCGCGGGACGTGGACGGGCTGGCGGCGGCGATACTCCGGCTGATCAACGACGACGAGCTCCGTCAGCGGATGGGCAGGGCAGCCCTGGAGAAGGGCGCCCGCTACGACCCCGCGCAGATCGCCGGCGCCTTCGAGGGCCTGATGGAGGAACTGGTCGCCCGCCGGGCGGGGACGGGGGGCAGGCTGCGTGCCGTCGGACGCCATGTCGGCGGCCTGGGCGTGGGTGTCGCGTACTCCGGCAAGGACCTGGCCGGCGCGGCGCGGCGGCGGGCTCGCCGCCTCCGCAAGAAGCTGCGGGGCAAGGCGCGGGGCATGCTTCGCGGGCACGGAACGAAGGGTGGATCGCCGGTCGGGGGGCCGACCGACCGATAGCGCGTGTCGTCGAACGGCTCCGCCCGGAGGAGGGTGCCGGCTGCCCGCGTCCGGCACGGTGGGACCCCGGCCGCGCGCGAGGCGGACGGCGGGGACGGCGGGCGCGGATGGCGGGCGTCGCCGGGGACCACACCGGCGTCGCCGATGAAGAGGGATGAGGAGGGAGAGATCTCCCGACGGCGGGTTCGGAGGAGTCCGCGGTGAGGTCGACGCCGAGTGCCGGGAGGTCGGGCCTGATCGCGCCCGCTCCGGCCGGTCCCCGCCGTTCGTGATCGGCCGGATCCGGTGGGGCGGCTCGCGGGCGCGTTCTGCCTGCTCGGTGCGTCATTGAGCGTCCGGTCGAACGAAATTACGATGAGGGGGTCATGCCGTAGCGCATCGAGGGGGGCACCCCGTGACGCATCCGGAGCACGACCGCGCGCTGGAATGCGCGCTCGCGGCCGCGCGGCGCGGCCTCCCGGTCATCCCGCTGTCGCGGACCAAGCTCCCCGCGATCCGTTCACCGCACCGCGGGGAGACCGGCCGTGGCATGTGCCGCGGACAGTGCGGACGGCTCGGTCACGGGGTGCACGACGCCGCCACCGAGCCCGCCCGGATAGCCGAGTTGTTCGCGGCGGCGCCCTGGGCCAGCGGGTACGGGATCGCGTGCGGGCGGTCGCCGCACCATCTGATCGGCCTCGACCTCGACCGCAAGGACGGCGTCGACGGTGTGACCGACCTGGTGGACCTCGCCGCCCGGTGGGGCTTCGCCGTGCCGTGGACGCGTACGGTGCTCACCCCGAGCGGCGGCCGGCACCTGTGGCTGCGCGGGCCGGCCGAAGTGATCGTGCCGAACTCCGTGCGCAGGCTCGGCCCTGGGATCGACGTGCGCGGCAGCGGCGGCTACCTGGTGGGGCCGGGCTCGGTCACCACGGCGGGCCGCTACCGCTGGGACCCGCCGACGGCCTCGATGCCGCCTGCCGCCGTGCCAAGGCGGCTGCTGCGGCTGCTGCTGGCGTCCCCGCAGCGCCGGGCCGGGCGGGCCACGACGGGCACGACGGCGGGCGCGGCCGAGCCGCTGATCCGCTTCGTCCTCGCTTCGCCGGTGGGGGAGCGCAACGAGCGGCTCTTCTGGGCCGCCTGCCGGGCGTTCGAGAACGGGCACGGGGACCACGTCGCCGCCCGGATGGTCGAAGCGGCCGTCCGCGTCGGTCTGCCGGAACGCGAGGCCGCGTCGACCGTGGGCTCCGCCCGGCGGCACGTCCTGCGGCGGTCTGGCGGGCGGCGCTCGGCGGGAGCACTCTGACCCCATGACCTCAACCGCACCGAGGGCCGCCCGGGTCGCCGTCACCGATGAGGCAGCGAGGCTGCTGCGGCGCCTCGCCGACCAGCACGGCCCGTTGATGTTCCACCAGTCCGGCGGCTGCTGTGACGGCAGCTCGCCCATGTGCTACCCGCTGGGGGAGTTCCTCACCGGGGACTCCGACGTGCACCTCGGCGACCTCGGCGTCCCGGGCATCGATCCGGTGCCGGTGTGGATGTCGCGCGACCAGTTCGCCTACTGGAGCCACACCCATCTGACGATCGACGTGGTGCCCGGGCGCGGCAGCGGCTTCTCGCTGGAAGCGCCGACGGGCAACCGGTTTCTCATTCGTTCCCGACTGCTGACGGACGACGAGTTGTCGACGCTTGGGATGTGATGTGAGGGATGTGTGTGGGACGTTCGCCGGGAATTCCGCGCGACCGCTCCGGACGATATTCAGGGGCCAGGTCCGTGAATTCGGTGGCCGCCGGGAAAAGTCACCCCCAAAGAGTGAACGGTGCACGCCAAACGCCGACCGGGATTCTGTGACACAAGTGTGACGATCAAGTCGCCCACTCCTTCCGTCACGGCTCGTGTGCGCCTACGGTTGCTCATATGGCAACCGATCCGATCGCCGCACGGCAACCGCAGGACGAACCGGACTCCTACGTCGGCCTCCCGGCCGACGACGCCGAGCGCCGGGCCACCGAGCGCGGCTGGAGCACGGTGCGCGCCCTGCCGCCGGGCGCCGTCATCACCATGGAGTACCGGGTGGGCCGGCTCAACTTCACCGTCCAGGGCGGCCGGGTGATCCGCTGCTGGAGCGGCTGAGGTCTCCGGCCCCCGCACGGCGCCGCGCAGAAGGACACGGCGCCCCGTACGGAAGAAGGCCCTGGCCGCCCGTCTCGGGGCGGTCAGGGCCTTCGTGCGGCCTTGGGCGGGGTGGGAGCGTGCGTACCTGCCCCGCGGCCGGTCAGCCGGTGGCGCCGCGGCGGCGGGCAGCGCCGGCCTGGCCGACGGGCGCCGGGCGGCCCGGCCGGTCGGCGGGCGGTCGGCGGCTGCCGGAGGGGGTGACCGGGGTGCGCTCGTGCCGGTTGGTGTGCGGATGTGCCGGGTGGTGCGGTACCCCCGAGGCGGACGCCGTCGCGCGGCCGCTGAGAACGACGGGCTCGAGTAGGCCGTCCGGGTTGTCGCAGAGCTGGCCGGGGGCCGCCGCCGTGTTCGCGAGGCGGGCTGCCGCCGGAACCGGGCCGGTGGCGCGGCGCCGCTCCCAGGCGGCTGTGATCCGCTGCTCGGCGGAGGCCATCAGGGGCTCGAACCAGGGCAGTGCCAGCAGGATCAGCAGGCCGGCCGCCCAGCCGAGCAGGACGTCGCTGACCCAGTGGGTGCCGAGGTAGATGGTGGTCATGCCGACGCCCAGCGCCAGCAGGGCGGCGATCACGGAGGCGACCCGGCGGACCCACGGGGTGGAGGCGAGATAGGCCAGGACGCCCCAGGTCACCACGGCGTTCGCGGTGTGACCGGAGGGAAATATATCGCCGCCGGCAAAGAGTTCGGCGGATCCGGCGGTGGTCGCGTAGTGCGGGCCCAGCCTGCCGAGACCGTATTTCACCGCGCCCACCGTGACGTTCAGCAGCAGCAGCGACGTGCCCAGCACGAGCAGCGGGTGCAGGGTGCGCTGACGCCAGGCGCGCCAGCCCAGCCAGGAGGCCACGATCACGGCCGTCGGGCCGCGCTGTCCCAGGACGACGAAGTAGTCGAGGAACGCGTGGATCTGCGGCCATTGCTTGTACGGCCGCCACATCATCACCTGCCAGTCCAGCGTCACGAGTTTGGACGTGGTCAGGACGGCTACGACGATGGCCACATAGGCCACGAGCGTCGAGCCGAACAGCAGTACGCGTGTCCGGCTCATGCCGGGTGGCGCCTGAGCTGTCCCGGGCTCCTCCACGAGGCGAGGCTTGTCATCGGTACGCACTCAATCGACGTTACAGCGTGTGATGGCGGAGTTCGGCCGGAAGGGCTGGTTCGTAATGACCATGTGATGTGGACTGCGTCTCACTCCACCCAATGGCGGCAGGGCCGGCATGTGCATTGAGCCGAATGCGGGAACTCATTGTTTTTGTGTTTCGACGTGCGCCGAGTGCTGTTCGCGGAAAATACGGCCATGGTTTTTCGTGCGCAGTGGCCGCCGTTGATCGGCCGTCACTTCCGCCGGGGCTCGCCCCCCTCGGGGCGGCTCGCCGGCCCGGCCGGTCCGAGCGCCGGCGATCCGGGCGGATGCCCGTTCGCCCGCGCAAGGGAGGTGTCCGGCAGTTCTCGCACGGGTGACCCGTGGGTGGCCGGCGCGTGGCCTGCGCTGTGCCGGTCACGGGAGAACGTGACACGCGCCACTCGCCATCGGCGCGGACTCGCGTAGTCTGACGACTTCACTCGCCCTCGTCACTGGGTTCCCCCAGGACCGTCCCCTCGTCCTGCCCAGCGACCGCGAGCGCACCGCTGGGAGGTACGTACATGACAGGGACGTCCTCGGCCGGCATCCCCGCGCCTGCCGCCGTCCCACGGCACACTCGGCCGGTCAACCGCTGGACCGTGCTGATCGTCCTCTGCGTCAGCCTGCTGCTCGTCGCGCTCGACGCGACCGTGCTGCACGTCGCCGTTCCCGCGGTGAGCGAGGACCTGCGCCCCGGAGCGATAGAGCTGCTGTGGATCGTCGACGCCTACCCGCTCGTCGCCGCGTCCCTGCTCATCCTCTTCGGCACGTTGGGCGACCGGGTCGGAAGGCGCAGGATCCTGCTGCTCGGTTACACGATCTTCGCGGCAGCCTCGGCGGTGGCCGCCTTCGCACCCGACCCGCGCGTCCTCATCGCGGCCCGCGCTCTGCTCGGCGTCGGCGGCGCGATGATCATGCCGGCGACGCTGTCGATCCTCCGGCAGGTCTTCCCCGACCGCCAGGAGCGGGCCGTCGCCATCGGCGTGTGGAGCGCCGTCGCGGCCGTCGGCGCGGCCGTCGGGCCGGTCCTCGGCGGCTTCCTCGTCGAGCACTTCTGGTGGGGCTCGGTCTTTCTGATCAACATCCCGCTGATGGCAGCCATCCTTCCGGTGGCCCGCTGGCTGCTGCCGGAGTCGCGCGGCAAGCTGGACGGTCCCTGGGACGTCCTCGGCGCGGTGATGGCCGCGCTGGGCATCCTCGGCGCCATCCTCGGCGTCAAGCAGATCGGCGGCGGAGCGGCTCCGTACGAGCCCTCCGCGCTCGTCCCGCTGCTCGCCGGGGCGGCCCTGCTGGTGCTGTTCGTACGCCGGCAGCGGCGGCGCGAGCACCCGCTCATCGACATACGCATGTTCGGCAGGCCGGCCTTCGGCACCTCCGTGGGCTGCATCGTGCTGGCGCTGCTCGCCCTCGTCGGCCTCGAACTGATCGCCGTTCAGTATCTGCAACTGGTCCTCGACCTGAGCCCGCTGCAGACGGGGGTGCGGCTGCTGCCGCTCACCCTCGCCGCCATGGCCGCGGGGCTCCTGGGCTCGCGGATGCTCGGCGGCCTCGGCCCGCGTGCCATGGTGAGCTCCGGTTTCGTCCTCACCGCAGGCGCGGTGCTCGTGCTGACCCTGATGGGCCAGCACGACCGGCCCGCTGTGCTGACCGCGGGTTTCGTTCTGCTCGGCTTCGGGCTGGAGACCACGCTCTTCGGCGCGTACGAGTCCATGCTCAGCGACGCACCCGCGGAACAGGCGGGCGGCGCGGCGGCGATCGGCGAGACGTCCTACCAACTGGGCGCCGGCCTCGGCATCGCCCTGCTGGGCAGCGTCATGAACGCCGCCTACGCCCCCGCCGTCGGCCGGGTCCCCGGAGTGCCGGCGGACGCCCGCGCGTCGGCCGGGAAGTCGCTCGGCGAGGCCTACGAGGTCTCCGACCACCTCGGCGGTTCGGCCGGGGCGTCCCTGCGGCATGCCGCACGCCACGCCTTCGTCCACGGGATGCACCTCACCCTGGTGGTCAGCGCGGCCCTGTTGCTGCTCGGCGCGGTCGCCGCGCTGCGGCTGCCCCGCCGTATGGAGTGCGGCGCGGCGGCCCAGTGGCCCGCGGCGCCCGGGATCCCGGCGCCCCGCGAGCACGCCCTGGCCGGCGCCGACGCGTCGCGCTGAGCACACCTCCGGGGGCTTTACCCGCTCCCGCCGCGGAAGTAGCTTCGTCGGCGAAGCGCAGTGATCACCGGAGAGGACGACGATGTCCGCTGGAAAGCCGCAGTTCGACCCGTACGACCCGCTCGGCCTCGACGACCTGCTGGAGGACGAGGACCGCGCGGTGCGGGACACCGTCCGCGGCTGGGCCGCCGACCGCGTGCTGCCGCACGTGGCGCAGTGGTACGAGCGCGGCGAACTGCCCGGGATCCGCGAGCTGGCCCGGGAACTGGGTTCGATCGGCGCGCTGGGCATGTCGCTGACGGGCTACGGCTGCGCGGGCGCCACCGCCGTGCAGTACGGCCTGGCCTGCCTGGAGCTGGAGGCGGCCGACTCCGGCATCCGCTCGCTGGTCTCCGTCCAGGGCTCGCTGGCGATGTACGCCATCCACCGCTACGGCTCCGAGGAGCAGAAGCAGCGGTGGCTGCCGCAGATGGCGGCCGGCGAGGTCATCGGCTGCTTCGGACTCACCGAACCGGACCACGGCTCGGACCCGGCGGGCATGCGCACCCACGCCAAGCGGGACGGATCCGACTGGATCCTGAACGGCCGCAAGATGTGGATCACCAACGGTTCGGTCGCCGGCGTCGCCGTGGTGTGGGCCCGCACCGACGAGGGCATCCGCGGCTTCGCCGTGCCCACGGACGCCCCCGGGTTCTCCGCCCCCGAGATCAAGCACAAGTGGTCGCTGCGCGCCTCCGTCACCAGCGAGCTGGTGATGGACGACGTGCGCCTGCCCGCCGACGCCGTCCTCCCCGAGGTCACCGGCCTGCGCGGTCCGCTCAGCTGCCTGAACCACGCCCGCTACGGCATCGTCTGGGGCGCCATGGGCGCCGCGCGCAGCAGTTTCGAGGCGGCTCTGGAGTACGCCCGCACCCGTGAGCAGTTCGGCCGGCCCATCGGCGGCTTCCAGCTGACCCAGGCGAAGCTCGCCGACATGGCGCTGGAACTGCACAAGGGCGTCCTCCTCGCCCACCACCTCGGGCGGCGCATGGACGCGGGGACGCTCCGTCCGGAGCAGGTGAGCTTCGGCAAGCTCAACAATGTGCGCGAGGCGCTCGAGATCTGCCGCACGGCCCGGACCGTGCTCGGCGCGAACGGCATCTCCCTGGAGTACCCCGTCATGCGGCACGCGACCAATCTGGAGTCGGTGCTCACCTACGAGGGCACCGTCGAGATGCACCAGCTCGTGCTCGGCAAGGCGCTCACCGGCCTGGACGCCTTCCGGTAGAGCGGCGCCTTCCGGTGGCCGCGGCGCGCTCCGGTGTCCGCGGCGCGCTCCGGTGTCCGCGGCACCGGGGGCCGCCGCGGTCAGTTCTGGTTGAAGAACCCGTCGCCGCCGCGCTTGTTGTCGGCGTTGACGACCAGGTAGTCGGGCGGGGTCAGCAGGAAGACGCGGTTGGCCACACGGTCGATGGAACCGCGCAGACCGAAGGTGAGACCGGCCGCGAAGTCGACGACGCGCTTGGCGTCGGCGGGCTCCATGGCCGTCAGGTTGACGATGACCGGGACGCCGTCCCGGAACAGCTCGCCGATGCCGCGGGCGTCCCGGAAGCCGTCCGGGGTGACGGTGGCGATCCTGCGGCCCTGCTCCTCCGCCGAGTCGGAGGCCACGCGCACGCGGGGGTCGGTGACCCAGGAGTCGGGGGAGGACGCCTCGGCGCCGTCGCCGTAATCGGCGTAATCCTCGTCGTAGTACTCCTCGGCGCTGTTGTCGTCGACGAGTCCCAGCCAGGCGCTCGCCCGTCGTACCGATCCCATGGACGCCTCCTCTCGCACGCGGTCAGTCTGCCGTCCGCACCTCTATGGTCGTGCATGATGCGGATGTTGCGCCAAGCGGATACCCACTGTGGGGTGGATTCGTGACAGACCTGGTGCATAAATCGCACTAGTGGCCCCCAGTCAACCCATGTCATACGTCTTCTGACGGATCATCGGAAAGGGTCTCGCTCGGTAGAGTGAGGGCGCACCGCCGGACAGCCGAACGGGCGGGGGTACCGGACGACCAGCCGATGACATGCTCCGCTGCTGCGAATGACGTACGGGGGACCGCGATGTTCGGAATCGTCAGGCCGTGCAGGCACCGTCTGCCGGAGAGGCTCGCCATGGAGTGGGCGGCTCATCTGTGCGGCCTCTGCCTCGTCCTGCGGGATGAGCACGGTCAACTGGCCAGGCCCGCCACGAATTACGACGGGCTCGTCATCTCGGTGCTGGTCGAGGCGCAGGCCGGACGGACGGAGAGCCGTCGCCGCACCGCGGGGCGGTGCCCGCTGCGCGCGATGCGCACCGCGCTCGTCGCCACAGGGGAGGGCGCCCGGCTGGCCGCCGCGGTCTCGCTGGTGCTGGCCTCGGCGAAGCTGCGCGACCACATGGCGGACGGGGACGGGCTGCCGGCCCGCCGCCCGGTCGCCGCCGCGGCCCGCTCGGTGGCCCGGCGCTGGGACCGCGCGGGGGCCGTGACCGGTTCGGGGCTCGGCTTCGACACCGCGGTGCTGGTGGAGGCGGCCGGCCGGCAGACCGCCGTGGAGGCGGCCGCGGGGCCCGGCACATCGCTGCCGACCGTCACCGAGCCCACCGAGACCGCGACCGCCGCCGCGTTCGCCCACACGGCCGTGCTGGCCGGACGCCCGGCGAACCGTGCCCCGCTGGAGGAGGCGGGCCGGCTCTTCGGCCGTCTCGCGCACCTGCTCGACGCCGTGGAGGACCTGGACGCCGACGCGGCGGCGGGGGCGTGGAACCCGCTGACCGCCACCGGCGCGAGCCTGGAGGAGGCGCGGCGGCTGTGCGACGACGCCGTGCACGGCATCCGGCTGGCGCTGCGCGAGGTCGAGTTCACCGACGGCGCCCTCGCCCGCCTCCTGCTCGCCCACGAGCTGCGGCGGTCCGTGGACCGGGTGTTCGGCGCCTCGTGCGCACACCACCCGGGCGGGCCCGGAGGTCCGGTGGGGTCGCCCTGGCGGACCCCCGGCCCTGCGCGCCGACAGGGCCCCCGCCGAGGACTCCTCGCCGGGTGTGCGGTGTTCGCGGGGCTCTGCTGCACCTGCCGGCTCTGCTGCCAGGAGCACTATGACGACCCCTGGAGCGGTGAACGGCGCGAAGGCTGGTGCTCCAGGTGCGACTGCGACTGCGGCTGCGGAGACAGCTGTGGAGACGGCTGCTGCGACTGCGACTGCTGCGGCTGCGACTGCTGACGCAGCGCCGGCTGATCCGGCGCCGGCCCCGGGGCAGGGGCAGGGGCAGCGGAGCCGTCCCTTCGCGCCAAAGCTGAGGCTGGGCCGAAAAGGCGGGCATCTCGCCAGCCGGTGCGTGGAGTAGCAGGTGATACGTCGTCATGTAAGCGGATACACGCCGGTATCGGAGTGTTACGGGAGTGTGATGCGGCCGAAACCCGCCCTTGTGCGCTTGTGCCCGACTCTGAATACTCCCGGTGAGGCGTAGGAATTGTCAGGAACACGCCATCCCCACAGCAAGGCGGCGCCTTCACTGCGCCTCACCGGCCCGCGCTACGCGGGTCAACTTCCCTTCCCCCACAGGAGGAAACCGTGAGGATCAAGCGCACCACTCACACCCTCGTCCCGAGACGCGCACGGCTGATCGCTGTGGCGTCCGGTCTGCTCGCGGCCACCGCGCTCGCCCTGCCCGCCGCCCAGGCCGCCCCCGCGCCCACGGCGACCCCCGAGGCCGCAGCCGCACTCACCACGTCCCTCGGCTCCACCTCCACCGCAGGTGCGTACTACGACGCCAAGGCCAAGGCCATGGTCGTCAACGTCACCAACGACAAGGCGGCCCGGGCCGTCAGCGCGGCCGGCGCGGTCCCGAAGCTCGTGGCGCACAGCACCGCCCAGTTGGAGAAGGCCGGCAAGGCCACGCTCGCCGCGGACGTCGCGGGCACCTCGTGGGTCGTCGACCCCAGGACCAACCGACTGGAGATAACGGCCGACAGCACCGTCTCCGGCGCCGAGATGGCCAAGCTGCGGGAAGCCACCGCCTCCTACGGCGACGCGGTCACCCTCCGCCGCGAGGCCGGCACCTACAAGCGGCTGATAGCCGGCGGCGACGCCATCTACGGCGGCGGCTACCGCTGCTCGCTGGGCTTCAACGTGCGCAGCGGCAGCACCAACTACTTCCTCACCGCCGGGCACTGCGCCGAGGTCGCCTCCACCTGGTACTCCAACTCCGGCCAGACCACAGTGCTGGGTTCGAACGCCGGCTACAGCTTCCCGACCAACGACTACGCCCTGGTCCGGTACAGCAACACCTCCGTCACCAAGAGCGGTACGGCCGGCAACACCGACATCACCAGTGCCGGCAACGCCTTCGTGGGCCAGGCCGTCCTGCGTGACGGCTCCACCACCGGCATCCACAGCGGTACGGTCACCGGCCTCAACGCCACCGTCAACTACGGCGGCGGCGACGTGGTCTACCAGATGATCCGCACCAATGTGTGCGCCGAGGGCGGCGACTCCGGCGGCGCGCTGTACACCTCCGGCGGCATCGCCCTGGGTCTGACCTCCGGCGGCAGCGGCGACTGCCGCACCGGCGGGACGACCTTCTTCCAGCCGGTGACGGAGGCGCTCAGCGTCTACGGCGTCAGCGTCTTCTGACCCTCCGGGAGGTCCGCGCCTCCCTTCCGTCACGGACGTGCCCGGCGGCCGCACGGCCGCCGGGCACGCGGGCGCGGGCTCCTGCGCCTGCAGTCCCACCAGCCCCTCGATCATCTGCGCGGCGCCGGTGCGCACCCGGCCCGGCAGCGACTGCCGGGCCAGGAGCGAGCGGTTGAGTGTCCGGCGGTCCAGCACGGCGCCTTCGGGGATCGTCTCCATGGGCGGTCACGGTAGGGCGGATCGCGGTCAGGACCCGTCCGCGATGCCTGTCAGACTGCCGCTGTGCCTGAAACCTCCGCCCGACTGCTGCGCCTGCTGTCCCTGCTCCAGTCCCGGCGCGACTGGACGGGGCCCGAACTCGCCGAGCGCCTCGACGTCACCGCCCGCACGGTGCGCCGCGACGTGGAGCGGCTGCGCGCCCTGGGCTACCCCGTGCACGCCACGCCTGGCCCGGCCGGCGGCTACCGGCTGGGCGCGGGCGCCGCGCTGCCCCCGCTGCTGCTCGACGACGAGGAGGCGATCGCGGTCGCGCTGTGCCTGCGCACCGGCGCCGGCGGCAGCGTCGAGGGGATCGAGGAGACCTCGCTGCGCGCCCTGGCCAAACTGGAGCAGGTGCTGCCCGCCCGGTTGCGTCGCCGCGCCCAGGCCATGGAAGCCGTCGCGGTCTCCCGGCCCGCGGGCCTTTCCGGGCGCCGTCGCCCCGGAAGCGCTGACCGTGATCGGCGCCGCCTGCCGCGACCGCGAACGGCTGCGCTTGACTACCGGGCGCACGGCGGCGCTGTCGGCCGCCGCACCGTGGAGCCGCACAGCCTGGTGCACCATGGCCGCCGCTGGTATCTGCTCGCCTGGGACACCGACCGGCAGGACTGGCGGACCTTCCGTGTGGACCGGATGGACCTGAAGTCCCCGACCGGCCCCCGCTTCACGCCGCGGCGGCCGCCGGCCGACGCCGCGTCGTACGTCGCCCACGGCGTCACCTCGCGGGCCTACCGCCACCAGGCCGTCGTCGTCGTGCACGCCCCCGCCGAGGCGGTGGCCGAGTACGCCGCGTACGCGACCGTGGAATCCACCGGGCCGGACAGTTGCGTGCTGCGCGCCGGTTCGGAGTCCCTCGACGCGCTCGCCGTCTCCATCGGCATGCTCGGTGTCGACTGCGAGGTGCGGGAGCCCTTGGAGCCGGCCGAACGGCTCCGGGCCGTCGCGGACCGGCTCGCCCGGGCGGCGGGCGCGCCGCGGGGGGACGCCGCCGGGGCGCCACCGGGACCGTGAGCGGCCTCCGCCCCGTTTCCCGCAGGTTACCCGCGAGGTACCGTGGAAGTACCGCGATTCCAGACACCCGGGGGCTGTGATGGTCGTCGAGTTGATAGCCGGTGTGCTCTCGGCAGGAGCGTTGTACTTTCTGGCAGGAGCCCGCGTGGTGCAGCAGTTCGAGCGGGGCGTGGTGTTCCGGCTCGGCCGGGTGAGGGGCGGCGTACGGCCCCCGGGATTCACCATGATCGTGCCGGTCGTCGACCGGATGCGGAAGGTGAACCTGCAGATCGTGACGATGCCGGTGCCCGCCCAGGAGGGCATCACCCGCGACAACGTCACGGTCCGGGTGGACGCGGTGGTCTACTTCAAGGTCGTCAACGCCGCCGACGCGATCATCAACGTCGAGGACTACCGGTTCGCCGTCTCGCAGATGGCCCAGACCTCGCTGAGGTCGATCATCGGCAAGAGCGACCTGGACGACCTGCTCTCCAACCGCGAGAAGCTCAACCAGGGCCTGGAGCTGATGATCGACAGCCCGGCCATCGGCTGGGGCGTGCAGATCGACCGTGTCGAGATCAAGGACGTGTCGCTGCCGGAGGCCATGAAGCGCTCGATGGCCCGCCAGGCCGAGTCCGAGCGCGAGCGCCGGGCGCGCATCATCAACGCGGACGCCGAGTTCCAGGCGTCCAAGAAGCTCGCCGACGCCGCGGCAGTCATGAGCGACACCCCTGCCGCACTCCAGTTGCGCCTGCTGCAGACCGTCGTCGCCGTCGCCGCGGAGAAGAACTCCACGCTCGTGCTTCCCTTCCCGGTGGAGCTGCTGCGCTTCCTCGAGCGGGCCCAGAACGCCTACCCCGCGGTCGTCGAACAGCGGCCCCCGGCCGGACCCGGTGTGGCGGCCGGTCCCGCATCCACGCCTGCTCCTCGGGGCACCGCCGACTCGTACGAGTCCGCAGCGCCGGAGCCCGGCCCGTCCGACTCCGGCACGCCGCCGACCGGGACCGCCGGGACGGTCGGGACGGTCGGGACGACCGGGACCGCCGAGGAGCTTCCCGCCGAGGTGCGCGGGAACCTCGCCGCGGACCCGCTGCTGGACACCCTCGGGCCGCAGCGGCCCACCGACGTCAGCTGAGTCCGCCCCACCCGCCAGCTGAGTCCGTCCTCCGCCTGCGGCCCGTCCGGTCGCCAGACGTACGGCACGGCCGCCGCCACCGGCCGCAGGCCCAGCCGCAGGATGGGGGCGCTGTCCGGGGTCGCGTAGACCTGGACGAAGCGGTGCCCCGCCGCGACCGCCGGCCGGGCCCGGCGCCACCGTCGCCCGGTGGGCGCCCTGTCCTGTTCCCGCCACTGGGGGAGGGCGGAACCGCCCCACAGCGGGTGGATTCCACACAACCACGTTGCGGGGCGAACGCATTGGCGCCGGGGCAGCCGGGCGCGGTGCTCGGGGTCCGGAGCGCAGGGCCCTGGGGGCCGGGCTCGCGTAGATCAGCGGAACCGGCGCTGCAGGGGGAAGGCCATGACCGTCGCGCCGACGTGCGCCGTCCGGTGCGCCGGGCGCGGCGCCTTGGCCTCCTCGTGCAGGCCGACCAGCAGGGCCGCCAGCCGGTGCCGGAAGTCGTCCCAGACCTCGGCTTCCTCGTCCCCCGGGTGCTGCGGGGGCCGTGCGCCGTACGGCGGTTCCACCAGACCCGAGTCCGCGAGGCGGCGCAGGAGGCTCACCATGCGCGGCCGTCCGCGGTGCGTCACGGGCTTGGAGAGGGTGTCGGTCGCCGTCATGGCGTTCAGTAAACCGTGCCGTCCCCTTGCCGACGCAACTTCTCGGCAGCACCGGGGTGGCGCTTCGCGTGACGCGGGTCGACGCATGGGACGGAGGAGCATCGATGGGGCGCCCGGAGGTGACACATCTCGCACCCGTGCGGTGTTTGGGCCGTCCTGGAGGGTGCGTTGCCCTGCCTCCCTCGCGGCCCGGCCGCCCGCCCGGCGCCACCGGGACCCGCGGGTCGGGGCGATGACGCCGTGTCCGGGGTGCAGAGGGGCGGTCCGGCGTAGCGTGTCCGCCGTGACGGATCTGGTGACACGAACGTGCGACCGCATCGACCGGCTCGACGCCCGGATCAAGGCGTTCGTGCGAGAGCCGGACCGGAGGGGCCGGTTGGCGGCAGAGCTGGCCGAGGCGGCCGCGGCGCCGCCGGGGGCGCTGTCCGCGGTGATGGTGGGCGTCAAGGACATCGTCCGGATCGACGGGATGGAGACCAGGGCCGGGTCCGCGGTGCCGCCGGAGGCGCTGGCCGGACCGCAGGCGTCGCTGGTGGACCGGCTGCGGGGAGCCGGGGCGCTGGTCGCGGGGAAGACGGTGACGGCCGAGTTCGCGGTGACCGCTCCGGGCCCCACCCGCAACCCGCGCAACACCGCCCACACCCCCGGGGGTTCGAGCAGCGGCTCGGCTGCGGCGGTGGCGGCGGGACTGGTGCCGCTGGCGGTCGGGACGCAGACCGTCGGCTCGGTGATCCGGCCCGCGGCCTATTGCGGGGTGGTGGGCTTCAAGCCGACCTTCGGGCGCGTTCCGGTGGACGGGGTGATCGCCAACGCACCGAGCTTCGACACGGTCGGGGTGCTCGCCGCGGACGTCGCGACGGCGGCGCGGGGCGCCCGTGTCCTGTGCGACGACTGGCGGGAGCAGCCGGCCGGCGAGGGCCCGCCGGTGCTCGGCGTCCCGGTCGGCCCGTATCTGGACCGGGCGGGGCAGGAGGCCCGGGAAGCCTTCGCGGCGCAGGTCAAGCGGCTGGAGTCGGCGGGCTGGACGGTGCGCGAGGTGCCGCTGATGCCCGACTTCGCGGCGGTCGTCCGGCAGTTGTACGTCATGAACCGCTTCGAGGTCGCCCGTACGCACGCCGACTGGTTCCCCCGGTACGGCCACCTCTACCGGGAGCAGACCGTCGCCGCCATCCGCGAGGGCCACGCCATCGGCCGCGACGACTACGAGCGGGCCGTGGGCGAGCGCCGGGTCTTCCGCGAGCGGCTGCTGGCGGCCATGGGGGCGGTCGACCTCTGGCTGGCGCCGTCCGCCACCGGCCCCGCACCTTTCGGGCTGGCGGGCACCGGCGACGCGGTGATGTGCCTGCCGTGGAGCAACGCCGGCTTCCCCGCGGTGAGCCTGCCCGCCGGGTCCGCGGCGAACGGTCTGCCGCTCGGACTGCAGGTCGTGGGGCGCCCCGGTGAGGACGAGGAGCTGCTGCGGTGGGCGGCCGGGCTCGCTCCCGTCGTCATGCCGGGGTGAGGGCGGGGTCCGTGCCCGGGAGCGGCGTCGTGGGGTGCGGCGGCGGTGACCTCGGGTTGTGCGTGATGACCTCGGGGATGTGCGCGGCGCGCTCCCGTCCGGGCCCGCTCGGGGTCGCTGGGGAGCCGACCCGAGGCGGGTTTCGTACACGCGTTCGATAAGTGGTCTATGGTGGAAGGCAGAGGGTTCGAGAAGGGGGGAGAAGCGGGCGGTCGGAGGTGCGCATGGCGGGATTCACACACCTGCACACCGTCTCGGGTTTCTCGCTGCGGTACGGGGCCTCGCACCCCGAGCAGCTCGCCGAGCGCGCCGCCGAACGCGGGATGGACGCGCTGGCGCTGACCGACCGGGACACGGTGGCCGGGGTGGTGCGCTTCGCCAAGGCGTGTGCGCGGGCCGGGGTGCGGCCGCTGTTCGGTGTCTCCCTGGCGGTGCCCGCGGCGTACGCGGGGGAGGGCACCGGCCCGCAGGCCGGCCCGCAGCCCCGCCGCCGCACCCCGGTGCGCGGCGGCGCCTTCGTGCCGGAGGCGACCGACCGGGCGGTGTTCCTCGCCCGGGACCGCCGCGGCTGGGGTGCGCTGTGCCGGCTGGTCAGCGCCGCCCACGCCGACGGCGGCATCGGTTGGCGGGACCTGGGCCGGGAGGGGCTGTACGTGCTGCTCGGCGCGGACTCCGAGGTCGGCCGCGCGCTGGCGGCCGGACGCCCCGACCGGGCCGCCGGGCTGCTGCGCCCCTGGCGCGAGGTGTACGGGGACGCGCTGCGTCTGGAGGCCGTGCACCACGGCCGCACCGGCACCGGGCACGGCTCGCTGCGGCTCGCCGCCCGCACCGTCGGCTTCGCCGTCGAGCAGGGCGTCGTTCCGGTGCTGACCAACGCCGTCCGCTACGCCGACCCCGGCCAGGGGGAGGTGGCCGACGTCCTGGACTCGGCGCGCCGCCTGGTGCCCGTCGACGTACGCGACGCGGGGAGCCTGGACAGCGGCGAGCGCTGGCTGAAGGACTCCGGGGACATGGCGCGCACCGCCGAGCGGGTCATGGAGGCGGCCGGGTTCACCCGCGGCGACGCCCGCCGGCTGCTGCGGGCCACCGAGGAGACCGCCGCGGGCTGCGCCGTCGACCCGGAGGAGGACCTGGGGCTCGGGCAGGTGCACTTCCCCGAGCCGGAGGTCGTCGGCGCCGGCGCCCGCAGCGCCGACCGCGTACTGCGTGCGCGCTGCGCCGCCGGGATGGTCCGGGAGGGCCACGACCGGGACCCGGAGTACTGGGCGCGGCTCGACCACGAACTGCGGATCATCGAGCGACTCGGCTTCGCGTCGTACTTCCTCACCGTCGGCCAGGTGGTCGCCGACGTACGGGGGATGGGCATCAGGGTCGCCGCGCGCGGTTCGGGCGCCGGCTCGCTCGTCAACCACCTGCTGGGCATCGCCGCCGCCGACCCCGTCGAGCACGACCTGCTCATGGAACGCTTCCTGTCCGGCCGGCGCGTCTCCCTGCCCGACATCGACATCGACGTGGAGTCCGCCCGCCGGCTGGAGGTCTACCGGCGCATCCTGGACCGCTTCGGCGGCGATAGAGTCGCCACCGTCGCCATGCCCGAGACCTACCGCGTCCGGCACGCGGTGCGCGACGTGGGCGCCGCCCTCGGGATGGACCCGGAGGAGACCGACCGGCTGGCCAAGGCCTTCCCGCACATCCGGGCCCGCGACGCGCGGGCCGCGCTCGCCGAACTGCCCGAGCTGCGGCAGGTGGCGGGGGAGGACCACGGCCGGCTGTGGGAGCTGGTCGAGGCGCTGGACGCGCTGCCCCGCGGGGTCGCCATGCATCCCTGCGGGGTGCTGCTGTCGGACGCCGGGCTGCTGGACCGCACCCCGGTCGTGCCGACCAGCGGCGAGGGCTTCCCCATGTCGCAGTTCGACAAGGACGACGTCGAGGACCTCGGGCTGCTCAAGCTCGACGTGCTCGGGGTGCGCATGCAGTCCGCGATGGCGCACACCCTGGACGAGGTGGAACGGACCGGCGGCGGCCGGATCGACCTGGACCGCATCCCGCAGGGCGACCCCGCCACGTACGAACTGGTCCGCTCCGCCGAGACGCTGGGCTGCTTCCAGATCGAGTCCCCCGGCCAGCGCGACCTGGTGGGGCGACTGCAGCCGGCCACCTTCCACGACCTGGTCGTGGACATCTCCCTCTTCCGTCCCGGGCCGGTCGCCGCCGACATGGTGCGGCCCTTCATCGAGGCCCGGCACGGCCGCAGGCCCGTCCACTACCCGCACCCCGACCTGGAGCCCGTGCTGCGCGAGACCCACGGGGTGGTCGTCTTCCACGAGCAGCTCATCGGCATCATGTGCGTCATGACCGGCTGCGACCGGGGGTTCGCCGACGAGGCCCGGCGCGCGCTGTCGGACGAGGCACGGCAGGGGCGCTTGCGGGCCTGGTTCGCGGAGGCGGCCCGGGAGCGCGGCTACTCCCGCGAGGTCATCCGGCACACCTGGGAGATCGTCTCGGCCTTCGGCGCGTACGGCTTCTGCAAGGCGCACGCCGTCGCCTTCGCCGTGCCGACCTACCAGTCCGCCTGGCTCAAGGCGCACCACCCGGCGGCCTTCTACGCCGGGGTGCTCACCCACGACCCCGGGATGTACCCCAAGCGGCTGCTGCTCGCGGACGCCCGCCGGCGCGGGGTGCCGGTGCTGCCGTTGGACGTCAACCGGTCGGGCGCGGCCTATCGAATCGAACTGGTGTCCGGTGAGGAGAGTGGCGAGGAGCTGTGGGGGCTGCGGCTCGCGCTCTGCGAGGTGCACGGCATCAGCGAGGCCGAGGTCGCCCGGATCACCGCCGGAGCGCCCTACGCCTCCCTCCAGGACCTGTGGGAGCGCGCCCGCCCAGGCCGCGCCGCCGCCGAACGCCTGGTCCAGGTCGGCGCGCTGGACTCCTTCGGGGGCAACCGCCGCGACATGCTGCTCCAGGTCGCGGAACTGCACCGGCAGGGCCGGGCGTCGGCGTACGACGGCCAGCTCACCCTGACCGGAGGGGCGGACGAGCCGGCGTTCGCGCCGATCGGCCTGCCCGACATGGACGACGGCGAACGGCTCGGCGCCGAACTCGGCGTCCTCGGCATGGACGCCTCCCGCCATCTGATGGACGACCACCTCGCCTTCCTGGAAGAGCTGGGCGCGATCCCGGCGAACCGGCTGCGCGAGGTGCGGCACGGCGAGACCGTGCTGGTCGCCGGGGCCAAGGCGGCCACCCAGACCCCGCCCGTCCGCTCCGGGCGCCGGGTCGTCTTCACCACCCTCGACGACGGCACCGGCCTGGTCGACCTCGCCTTCTTCGACGACAGCCACGAGGCCTGCGCCCACACCGTCTTCCACTCCTGGCTGCTGCTGGTCCGCGGGGTGGTCCAGCGCCGGGGACCGCAGAGCCTGTCCGTCGTCGGCGCCGCCGCCTGGAACCTGGCCGAACTGGTCGAACTGCGCAGGCAGGGCGGCCTGGAGGCGGTCGCGGCACGACTGGCGGAGACCCCGGGCGAACCCGCAGGCCGCCCCGGGCCCCCGCCCGAGGGCCGCCGGGTCCGCATGCCCACCGTTTACGAGATGCACCCCTGGGCCGATCTGCGGCCCGCGGGCGAGGGCGCCCCGACCGGCCGCAAGCTGTGGCACTCCAGCCCGGGGAGCGCGGGACGATGACGGACGACCTGCAGGTGCTGTACGTGCATGTCCACGCCGGCGAGGCGGCGTACGAGCGGCTTCTCGCGCTGCTCGGCGACCTCACCCCCGTCGTCCAGGCACTGCCGCCCGACGCCGCGCTCGCCGACGTCCGCGGGGCGCTGCGCTACTTCGGGCGCGACGCCGCGGAACTGGCCACGCTGCTGCGGGTGCGGCTGCTCGCGCTCCACGGCGTGGACTGCACGATCGGCGTCGGCCCGAACCCGCTGCTCGCCCGGATGGCGGCGCAGGACGGACCGGAGGGCGCGGTGCGCGTCGCGCCCACCGACCCCGCGGCCGCGGCGGCCTTCCTCGCCGAGCGCCCGGTGGCGGCACTGCACGGGGTGGGCCCGGCGACGGCGCGGCAGTTGGGCACGTACGGCCTGGACACCGTGGGCCGGGTCGCGGCCGCGCCCCTGAGCACCCTGCAGCGGATCCTGGGCGCCGCGGCGGGTCGCAGGACGCACGAGCGGGCCCGCGGCATCGACCCGACCCCGGTCGTGCCGAACGCCCCCGCCCGCTCGGCCGGCGCCGAACGCCGCTTCGGCCACGACGAGCTGGACCCGGTGCGGCACCGCCGCGCCCTGCTGTCGCTCACCGAGGAACTGGGCTCCACCCTGCGCGCGTCGGGCAGGGTCGCCGGCTCACTGACCCTCACCGTCCGCTATGCCGACCGCTCCACGACCATCCGCACCCGCGCGCTGCCCGAGCCGAGCGGCCACGGCACCGTCCTCGCCGAGGCCGCGTACCGGCTCTACGAGGGGCTGGGGCTGCAGCGGGCACGGGTGCGCGCACTCGCGCTGCGCGCGGAGGGGCTGACGGACGCCGCTCTCGCGCCGCTGCAGCTCAGCCTGGATCCGGGGGACGAGAAGGCGCGCCGGATCGAGGCGGTCGCGGACCGGGCGCGGGCCCGCTTCGGCCCGCGGGCGCTGATGCCCGCGACGCTGTCGGGCGCCGCCTGACGCCTCGTCGCGGCACCGGCGCGCAACCGTTGCGGCGATTCTTTTACCCGCAGGTAGCTGGCACGGCTTGTTACTCCTCCGTAGATTTGACGGAGGCTCAGCACTCCGGTGATCCGGATCACAGGCCGCACGGGAGCCAGTCCTTCCACCTGCGAGGAGATCGCTCGATGCCGCCCATCAGACCGCGATCAGCGCTCCGGCTCCTCTCCGCGCTGACTCTCACCGCCGCCCTCATCACCGCCCCCGTCCTGGCGGACACCGCCCCGGCGGCGCTGGCGAAGGCGCCCGCCTACGACACCAGGGCCACCACGGCGGCGGACGCGCCCCCCGCCAGCGCGGCCGGCCACGCCACCTCCGCGGGCTCCGTCACCGCCGCCGCGAGCAGCGGGTGGAACAACTGGTCGTGCAAGCCGTCCGCCGCCCACCCGCGGCCCGTCGTCCTCGTCCACGGGACCTTCGGCAACTCCGTCGACAACTGGCTCGGCCTCGCGCCCTACCTGGTCAAGCGGGGCTACTGCGTCTACTCCCTCGACTACGGCCAACTGCCCGGTGTGCCCCTCTTCCACGGGCTCGGCTCCATCGCCGCGTCCGCCGGGCAGCTCGCCGACCACGTCGACCGGGTGCTCGCGGCCACCGGCGCGGCCAAGGTCGACATCGTCGGGCACTCCCAGGGCGGCGTGATGCCGCGCCACTACATCAACTTCCTGGGCGGCGCCCCGAAGGTGAACGCGCTCGTCGGCCTGGCGCCCAGCAACCACGGGACGGACCTCGGCGGGCTGCTCAGGCTGCTGCCCTACTTCCCCGGGGCGGCCGAGGCCATCGAGCACCTCACCCCGCAGGCACTGACCGACCAGATGGCGGGATCGGCCTTCCTCACCCGGCTGAACGCCGGCGGGGACACCCTCCCAGGCATCCGCTACACGGTGATCGCGACCAGGTACGACGAGGTGGTCACGCCGTACACCTCGCAGTTCCTGTCCGGCCCCGGTGTCCGCAACGTGGTGCTGCAGGACCTGTGCCCGCTCGACCTGTCCGAGCACGTCCTCGTCGGGCTGGCCGACCGCATCGTGTTCCATGAGACGGCCAACGCCCTCGACCCGGCGCACGCCGAGGCGACCGACTGCGGGGACGCCTTCAGCTGACGGTCCGCATCGGCCCCCGCCGCCCGGCGGCTGCGGGGGCGGGCAGCAGCACCGGCGCACCGGGTGACGGCGGCGGTGCACCCGCCGTCGTCGGCGAGGCGGCGCGGGTGCTGCTGTTCCCGGTCCCGGCGGGGCCGTCAGCCGAGCCAGAGCGTCAGGAGGTGGCCCGGGCTGTCCCATGTGCACGTGCACTGGCAGTCCTGGCCGGAGTTGACGACGTTCTGGCCGGCCGTCTTGCAGGCCGCGCTCGTCGCGTACGCCTTGCAGGGCGCGCTCGCGTTCGCCGGGGCGGCGAGCGCCGGCATTCCGGTGAGCGTCGCGGCCACGGCCGCGGCGACCGAGGCGCCCCTGGGCTTGTTCAGTCCCCTCCAGGAAAGGCTCGTTGCCCGACTGGATCACCGGCGTCCTCACACCATCGCAATGGACACGCCAATGATGCGGATCGCGGGCGGTGTCCGCCGTGCCCGCCCCTCAGGAGGCGTGCCGGCTGCGGGAGGTGCGCCGCGGGGGGTGGGTGAGGGTGATCTGCCGCACGAGCTGGTGGAAGCAGGACAGCGCGGCGATGGCCGGGAGGCTCGCGACGGTCCAGTCGGTGATCGTCCGGGGGGCGGAGGCGACGCAGAACAGGATCGCGAAGGCGGAGAAGAGCAGGACGACCGCCCAGGAGTGCGGGGCGCGGCGCTGGTGGAGCGCGGCCCGCAGGATCGACAACGAGGCCACCATCCAGGGGCCGTAGACGAGCAGCGGCCACCAGTTCGCCAGCTTCGACGCCCCGTCGGGGGACGCGATGTGGCGCAGCGGGTCGTGGGCGACCATCCCGCCGAGCACGCTCACCATGGCCACGATGGTGGCGGTGACGGCCGCCACGACGAAGCTGAGCGTCTGGGTACGGCTCACCTTCTGGCGCAGCGCCGCCCGGCGGATCCTGCGGTGCCGGTGCCGGGTGAGCGGCAGCTCGTGGGTCGCGGACTGCGGGGAGGGCGCGGCGAAGACGTCGTCGTCCTCGTCCTCGTCCACGTCCTCCGGCAGAGGCGATTCCAGGAGCTGGGCCAGCTCCTCCTCGGACGTCCACGCCCCGTTCAGGACGTCGTAGTCCGGGGCGGAGAACACGCCGTTCCCCGAAGTGTCGTCCGTGGTCTGGCGGGGACGGAAGATGGCGTGGCCGTTGAGGTGGTGGTCCTCGTACGGCACGTCGTTCTCGAAACGGAAACGGTCCTGCAAAGGCGGCATGAAGAGATTCCTGTCGGGGCCGGGCGCGGGCGGCGGGTACGGGGAATGCACGCCCTAATACCGCGCATCCGGATCGGCTCCGGAGCAGCGGCGGGTGAAATCCCCCTCGATCCCGGCCATCTCGTTGGCGAACTGCTCCAGTTCCGAAGAGCAGTACACAAGTGGAACGTGCTCCTCGCCACGCTCGATGTAGGCGTCGCAACTCCGGCCGAAGAGCCCCGCCGTTCCCGGGACGAGCATCCATTCCCCGAGGGGGAGGGCTTGTGCCGGGCGGTACGGATGGCTGCGGCGGACGGGCGCCGGCGGCGTCCGGGGGACCGCACTCCCGGACGGCGCACACGGCACGTTCTGGGGATCGACTGTGACCACATTCCCACAACGACCCTCGACCCGTGATGGAGTTGCGCCGTACGAGTGACACCGCCCCGCGTTCTGTGAGGCGGCGGCCCCCGGCGGCGGGTCGCCGCGGGCATCCTAGGGTGGGTGCCATGACCGAACCGACGCCCCGGCGCGCGGCCGCCCTCGATCTCCTCGACGCCGTCGTCCACCCCGGCACCTGGCGCGGCTGGGACGAGCCCGTGACCGCTCTGCCCGGGTATCTCGACGATCCCGGCTACCGCGCCGACCTCGCCCGGGCACGGGAGCGCACCGGTCTCGACGAGTCGGTCGTCACCGGTGCGGGCCGGATCCGCGGCCGCCGGGTCGCCGTCGTGGCGGGCGAGTTCGGCTTCCTCGGCGGCTCGATCGGCGTCGCCGCGGGCGAACGCCTCGTACGGGCCGTCGAACGGGCCACCCGCGAGCGGCTGCCGCTGCTGGCCGCGCCGGCCTCGGGCGGGACGCGGATGCAGGAGGGCACCGTCGCGTTCCTGCAGATGGTCAAGGTCGCGGCAGCCATCGCCGACCACAAGGCCGCGGCCCTGCCCTACCTGGTGTACCTGCGGCATCCGACCACGGGCGGGGTCTTCGCGTCCTGGGGCTCGCTCGGGCACGTCACCGTCGCCGAACCCGGCGCGCTCATCGGTTTCCTCGGACCGCGCGTCCACGAGGCCCTGTACGGAGAGCAGTTCCCGCCCGGCGTCCAGGTCGCGGAGAACCTGCTGGCCCACGGCATCGTCGACGCGGTCCTGCCCTCCGGGGAGCTCGCAGCCGCGGTGGCACGCGTCCTCGGGGTGCTGTGCGGCGACACGACGGGCGCGCGGGGCTCCCGCACCGAGCCGGGGCCGGAGCCCGGAACCGGTCCGGAGCCCGGAACCGAGCCCGAGGCCGCCGCCGTACCCCGCGCCGTCCCCTCGGCCGAGGAGTCCATCCGGCGCTCACGGCGCCCCGAGCGGCCCGGCCTGCGGGCCCTGCTGGCGGTGGCCGCCCGAGACGTGACCCCGCTCAGCGGCACCGGTGCGGGGGAGCGGGACCCCGGACTCCTGCTCGCGCTCGCCCGCATCGGCGGCACGCCCTGCGTCGTCCTCGGCCACGACCGGCGCGAGACCGGCGACGGCCGCCCGCCCGCGCTCGGCCCGGCCGGCCTGCGGGTCGCCCGGCGCGGCATGGGCATCGCGGCGGAACTGGACCTGCCCCTGCTGTCCGTCGTCGACACGGCGGGCGCCGCGCTCTCCCGGGAGGCCGAGGAGGGCGGCCTGGCGGGCGAGATCGCCCGCTCCCTCGCCGATCTGATGGCCGTGCCCACGCCCACGCTGTGCCTGCTGCTCGGGCAGGGCGCCGGCGGGGGCGCGCTCGCGCTGCTGCCCGCGGACCGGGTGGTGGCGGCACGGCACGCCTGGCTCTCCCCGCTGCCGCCCGAGGGGGCCTCCGCGATCCTGTACCGGACGACGGAACGGGCGTACGAAGTGGCCGGCCGCCAGGGTGCGCGGTCGGCCGACCTGGCCGCGCGCGGGATCGTCGACCGCGTGGTGGAGGAGACGCCGGACGCGGCGGACGAGCCGGAGGCGTTCCTCGCCCGCCTCGGCGCGGTCCTGGGCGCCGAACTCGCGTCCCTGCGCACCTGGCCCCGTGCCGTCCGCCTCGCCGCCCGCCGCACCCGCTACCGCAATCTGGGCCTGAGCTGACGCCCCGTCCCTTCGCGGGCCAAAGCCGTGCCCCGGCGTCCCGACGCCCCGAGGCCCCTCGGCTCCGGCGTCCGCCGGGCGTTGTCGGTGGCGCGTGGCAGGATCGCGGGATGGGGAGCTCGAGCACAGACGCGTACTGGGACAGCATGGCGGACCGCTTCGACGAGGAGCCGGACCACGGTTTGCGGGAGCCCGCGGTGCGGGAGGCATGGGCGGCGCGGCTGCGCGAGTGGCTGCCCGCGGTCCCGGCGGACGTGCTCGACCTCGGCTGCGGTACGGGCAGCCTCGCGCGGCTCGCCGCCGAGCAGGGCCACCGGGTGACCGCCGTCGACCGCTCACCGCGCATGGCCGCGCTGGCCCGGGCGAAGCTGGCCGGCACCGAGGCCCGCGTCCTGCTCGGGGACGCGGCAGAACCGCCCGTCGCGGAGGGCCGGTTCGACGTCGTTCTCGTCCGGCACCTGCTGTGGGCGCTGCCCGATCCCGTGGCGGTGCTGCGTCGCTGGACGGGGCTGCTGCGCCGCGGCGGGCGCCTGGTGCTGGTCGAGGGCCGCTGGGGGGAGGCCGAGCCGGTGGGCATCCGCGCCGCCGAACTGGCCGCCATGGTGCGGCCCTTCGCCGAGCACACCGAGGTCGAGCAGCTCGCGCACGACACCGCGCTGTGGGGCCGCCCGGTCCACGACGAGCGCTACGTGGCGGTCGTGCGGAGCGGCCCGCCCCGCAGGCACACGGAGATCGTCGACGTCCACCTGGTACTCCGCCGCGGCGACGAGGTCCTGCTCGGCCGCCGCGTCGACACCGGATATGCCGACGGCCTGCTGCACGCCCCCTCCGGCCATGTCGAGGACGGTGAGGACGTCCTGACGGCGCTGATCCGCGAGGCCCGCGAAGAGGTGGGTGTCGTGCTGCGCCCCGAGGAGGTCTCGGTCGCCCTCGTCATGCAGCACCGCGCGCCCGGCGGACGCGAGCGCATCGGATGGTTCTTCGTGGCGGACGGCGGCGCCCACGAACCGGTCAACCGCGAGCCCGACAAGTGCTCGGAGCTCGGCTGGTTCCCGCTGCACGCGCTGCCGGACGACATGGTGGCCTACTGCAGGGCAGGCCTGGAGGCATACCGTGCGGGTGAGCGTTTCGTGCTGCATCTGCACGATCCGGGCGACGCCATCGCCCACGATCCCGCGGGGCCGGACCGTGCCGTCGTCCTCGCGGACGGCGCGTGCAGCACAATGGCCGCGACAAAATACGCCGAACCGTCCCGCCGGGAGGACGACACACCGTGAGCCTCAAGATCACCGTCAGGCCGGGCGTGGACACCGCGCCCTACGAGCAGGTGCGCGAGCAGATCGCGGACCAGGCCCGTTCCGGCGCCCTCCCGGTCGGGTACCGGCTGCCGACCGTCCGCGGCCTCGCCGACGAACTCGGCCTGGCGGCGAACACCGTGGCCAAGGCCTATCGTGCCCTGGAGGCGGACGGTGTGATCGAGACCCGCGGCCGCAACGGCACCTTCGTCGCGGCCGCGGGCGACGCCGCCGCCCGGGAAGCGGCCGCGGCCGCGTCCGCCTACGCCCAGCGCGCCCGGCGCCTCGGACTGGACCGGGCCGCCGCGGAGAGCGCCGTGCGGGAGGCGCTGCGCGCCGCGTACGAGGGGTAGCCCGCGCCGCTACAGCGGTCGGCCGGTTTGCAGAGCGCCGGCGAGCCGGCGGCCGCGATATCGAGGCCGGCGCCCGTGCCCACCGTGGGGATCCCGACGGCGAGGTCGAGCAGGTCCAGCGCCTCCGGCGGGATCCCGTGCTGCTCGTGCCCCAGCACGACGACCGTGGTGCGCCGCGCTGCCGGCAGATCGGCCGGCCGTACGGCCTCGTCGGCGAGTTCGAGCCCGAAGACGTGCGCCCCGCGGTCGCGCCGCCGCTGCAACAGCCCAGGGGATCAACGGTCCAGTGGACGCAGACCGGCCGCCGCAGGGTGTTGCCGTGGCCGAGCGCCTGCGGCACCAGGGAAGCGCGGGACGACCAGGCACGCGCCGACCGCGTCGCACGTGCGCAGCAGCGTCCTCAGATCGGCGCTGTGCAGCGGCCACAGCGGCGCCGCGTACAGATGGTCCCAGCAGCCGTGCGACCGCGGACGGCCCCGGGGGCCGTCCGTCAGAGGTAGAGGCCTCCGGGGGCGGAGGCCGGGGCCGTCTGGTGGGGGAGTGCGGCGCCGCCGGAGGACGCGGCGGCGCGGCGCAGCGCGTACAGCTCCGCGAGCGTGGCGCCGTCCCGGCCGATCCCCTCGGACGTGCCGAGCCAGCCGGTCGCCTCGGCGCGGGTCAGCGGGCCCACCTCTATACGGGCCAGGCAGCGGCCGGGCCGGACCACTGCCGGGTGCAGTCGCTCAAGGTCCTCGTTGGTGGTGATGCCGACCAGGACGTTGCGGCCCTGGCCGAGCAGGCCGTCGGTGAGGTTGAGCAGCCGCGACAGGGCCTGGCCGGTCTGGTGCTTGGCCTGGCCGCGGATGAGTTCGTCGCAGTCCTCCAGGAGCAGCAACCGCCAGCGGCCCGGCCCTTCGGCGTCATCCTCGCCGATGGCGATCTCCATCAGGTATCCGACGTCGTTGAAGAGCACCTCGGGGTCGAGGACGCAGTCCACCTGGCACCAGTCGCGCCAGGAGCGGGCCAGCGTGCGCAGCACGGAAGTCTTGCCGGTCCCCGGCGGGCCGTGCAGGAGCAGCAACCGGCCACTGACGTCGTCGGCGCCGAGCTTCATCAACCCGTCCATGGCCTCGGCCACGGGTGCCGTGTAGTTGCCCCGCACGTCGTCCCAGGGGGCGGCGCTGATCTGCCGGGTGATGCGGTGCGGCCCGCGGCGCGGGGCGACGTACCAGAAACCCATGGCCACGTCGTCGGGTTGCGGCTCCGGCTGGTCCTCGGCGCCCTCGACGGCCTCGGCGAGGACACGCCGCGCCAGTTCCTCGCTGACCGCCGTCACCGTCACGTCGGCCCGTCGGTGCCAGCGCGAGACGAGGATCGTCCAGCCGTCGCCCTCGGCCAGGGTCGCGCCGCGGTCCTTGTCCCGTGCGGAGCGCAGCACCGACCCGCCCCGTGGGACGAGTGAGTGCCCCGACGTGACCCGGTCCAGGGACGTGCCGCACGAGTGGGGCTGCTCGCCGGTGACGAAGCGGCTGAGGAACAGGGCGTCGATGGCGTCGGACGGCGAGTCGTCGTCGTTCATGCCGAGACGGATGGACAGGGCGCGATGCGGGGGCGTTGCGTCGGGCATGCCGCACATGATCCGGCACGGGGCTGCCCGTCGCACCGGGTTTTTGCGGGGCGGGGCCATTCCCGGCGATCCTCGAACGCCCGGTGGAGGCACGCCGGTTCGCGCGCCGGGTGCGATGGCCGATGCGGTTGCCGGAGCGCCCGGCCGGCCTGGCGGGAGGGAGGCGCCGGGTGCGTGCGGCGGTGTCAGCGCGGTCCGGAGGCTGCGGCGTTCGAGCCGGGCCACCGCGGAAAGGTCCGGGAGAAACGCTGTTCAGCGGTCGGCTGCAGGATGTCTGAGCGGCCGTCAAGATGCTGCTGCCTGCGGACCCGGCAATGGACCGTGCGAACAATTTTTGGCATGGACACTTCCCGAACGGGTTACCGCGCGGTACGAAAGACGCGGCAGAGAGCCTGCCGAGGGAGGTTCCATGAGACTGTCCCGTTCCGTGTCAGCCGCATCCACACTCCTCCTCACCGCCGTACTCGCCCTGTTCGGCGCCGGCACCGCCCAGGCCGCCGGTCCCGTCTACGTGGCCCTGGGCGACTCGTACTCCGCCGGAGTCGGGGCCGGAAGCTACGACAGCTCGAGCGGCAGCTGCTACCGCAGCACCAAGGCGTTCCCCCGACTGTGGGCCAACGCGCACAGCCCGTCCGCGTTCTCCTTCACCGCGTGTTCCGGAGCGACCACGACCGACGTGCTCAACAACCAACTCGGTCCGCTCAACTCCTCGACCGCCCTGGTCAGCATCAGCATCGGAGGCAACGACGCCGGCTTTGTCGACGTGATGACCACCTGCGTCCTCAGTTCGGACAGCACCTGCCTCAGCCGTGTCAACCAGGCCAAGGACTTCGCCAACAACCAGCTGCCCGCACGCCTCGACTCCGTCTACAACGCCATCAGCTCCCGGGCCCCCTCAGCCCGTGTCGTCGTCCTCGGCTACCCGCGCTTCTACAAGCTGGGCACGACCTGCATCGGCCTCAGCGAGACCAAGCGCAAGGCCATCAACGACGCGGCCGACCTCCTCGACACCGTCACCGCCAAGCGCGCCGCCGATCACGGCTTCGCCTTCGGCGACGTCCGGGGAACCTTCACCGGGCACGAGCTCTGCTCCGGCTCGGCGTGGCTGCACAGCCTCACCCTGCCTGTCTACGAGTCGTACCACCCCACCGCCTCCGGGCAGTCGGGCGGCTACCTGCCGGTGTTCACCTCGGCCGCGTGACGCACGCGGGACGGCCGCGCCCGGCACCCGCACGGCGTGAGACCAGGGGTGCCGGCATCACCCGGCACCCCTCCTCCGTGCCGGGCGGTCCTGGGGTGGGCGCGACGGGTCGCGGGAGGGCGGCTTCGTGGCCGAACTTCGGGAAGCGGCCCAGGACGCGGGTTTCGGGACGCCGACTGCTCGGTCGGTTTCACGGCGTCGGCTGCTCGGTGGGTTCCAGGGCGTCGGCTTCAGAGGTCGGCGCCGTTTCGGTGGAACCGCTCGGCGACGGGCTCGGAGCCCGGCACGTGACCGTGAAGGGGACGTGCCCGGACTCCGTCTTCACCGGGCTCAGCACAGCTACCGCGACCCAGCCCTCGACAGTGCCGTCCGGCTCGTAGGCCGCCTCCGTGGAGTGGATCGTGCGGCTCTTCGGGCCCCCCTCGGCGAAGCCGAGGGTCCGCCGGTCCTCGCCGGAACCGCCGGCGTTCGACGTCCAGCGGTAGGTGACCGTCGCCGGAGTGCGGTCCACCGTGACGACCGCCGAGAAGGACGGCGCCTGCTCCGGGGGCGGTGGACAGCTCCCGATGTAGCTGTCGCGTACGGCCGACACCGTGACGTGGACGTTCACCGGGACGGGTGTGGTGGGCGGCGCCGAGGTGGGCGGGGAGGGCGGTGAACCGCTGCCGGCCGTCGTCTCGTGACCGGCGGCGTCCGCGTCGCCGCCGTCGTCCTCTTGCGTGTCCGCGGCGGACGGGGATCGCCCCCCGCCGGGGGTGTCCCCGGCACTGGTCCCGCGACCGGGACGGCCGACCGGCTCGTCATCGAACAGGGCGTAGGCCAGGCCCCCGAGGCCCAGTGCGAGGACGAGCACGCCCACCGCCACCGCCGTGCGGCGCGGCCGGAACGGGGAGCCGCCCTCCACCGCCACGTACAGCAGCACGCCGAGCGACCACAGATCCGACTCCGGTCCCGGGCGGCGGCCCAGCGCCCGCTCGGGGGCCAGGTACTCGGGCGAGCCCACCAGTTCGCCGGTGCGGGTGATCGCCGAGGTGCCCTCGATCACGGCGATGCCGAAGTCGGTGAGCACGACGCGGCCGTCGTTGCCGATGAGCACGTTCCCCGGCTTCACATCGCGGTGCAGCACCCCTGCGGCATGGCCGGCGCGCAGTGCCCGCAGCACCTTGCCGCCGATGCCCGCGGCGCGCCTCGGGTCGACGGGGCCCTCGGCGTCGAGGACGTCGGCGAGCGCCACGCCCCGCACGAGCTCCATGACGATCCAGGGACTGCCCTCGGCCATGGCCACGTCGTACACCTTGATGACGTTGGGGTGTTCGACGCGGGCGGCGGCGATCCCCTCCTGCTGCAGCCGGGCGTACAGACGCTCGATCTCGCTGTCCTCCAGGCCCGCCGGCGCCTTGACCTCCTTGATGGCCACCTCGCGGTGGAGCAGCTCGTCGCGGGCCAGCCACACCACGCCCATACCGCCCCGTCCCAGCTCGCTGATCAGCCGGTAGCGTCCCGCCACGAGCCGTGTCATCGGCGTGCCCCCTTCGCTCCGCCCGAGTCCAGCATGACCGAACTTCGGGCCGAACGGACCCTTTCGGCGGAAAGCTCCCTCAACCGGTCGTCGCCGGCGCCGGTGTGCGCGTCAGTGGACCGGCGGTGGTGCCGGGGGCGCCCGCCGCGCCGCGCGGTGCCCTGCCGCTCGTCCGCGTGCTGGGGGCCACCCGGCGTCGGCGCGGGCGCTGACGCGGCGGCGCGCGGCGCGCCCGTGCGTGAGCGACCGAGGGACGGGGGCGCCTTCGTACACCGTCACCGTGACGGTTGAGCCGACTGGCGGATCAGCGGAGCCGATCATGGATCCCGTGGCTCAACTCCCCCTGTGAGCGCTGAGAATCAGCCGCATCTCGTCAACCCCCTTGACGGACAGGTGAATCCGGGAGCGCGGATGCATAGGTGACGCCGCAGGACGATAGGGTTACCCTGCCCGGTGCCGGGTGCCCTCGAACGGGTGGGGAGTGTCATGGATCAGATAGCAATGCGGAGCAGGCCGCGAGTGCCTGCCATCACGTGTGGGAGCAGCGCGACCAGCGCGCGTCTCGACCGCCATCTCTCGGTGCTGGCCGGCCCTGCCGTGCCGCAGCGGGAGGCGGAGGAGGCCACGCTGCTCATGCGCGAGCTGACCGCGCGCGACCATGTGCGCGCGAACGCCAACCGCGGGGCGCGCGTGTCGTTGTTCGCCCCGCTGCGGCGGCTGCGCCGTTCGCTCTTCGGCAGCCGCCACTGATCTCAGAGTTCCCGGCGTTTTCCGGAGCTCCTTCAGTGGACAGGCTCGGGCGCAGCACACCGTCCCGGCACCGCGCCGTGTCATGCGGCGCGTCGGTGTGCTCCGTCCGGGCCTGTGGCATATCGACTTGTGGTCACAGCAGGGCGAACTGCCCGTCCGGCCCTTCCTCGTGATGGTCCAGCACGGAGGCCGGACGGCGCGCCGTCTCCGGCACCGGAAGGACGCGCGCGGCGCGCAGTTCGGCGACGCCGATCCGCGGTCCGTCCGCGACCCGGGCGGCCAGCGCGCGACGTGACGGCCGCAGTTCCGCCAGCAGCGCCAGCACACTGATCATCTCCAGCAGTTCGGTCGTCCTCGCCCGCGGCCAGGCGCCGGGCGCGATCGCGTCCAGGCCGTCGGCCGCCCCGGCGGGGATCCGCCGTTCGAACCAGGCCCCCAGCACCCGCGTCCCCGCGGCATGGAACTCCCAGGCCGCCTCCGGCAGCGGCGCCACCCGCCCGCTCCCCAGCATCAGCGCCTCGGCCCCCGGGTCGTACGAAGGCGCCTCCCGCGGCACCTCCGGCAGCGCCGCGCGGACGTAGGGGCGCCGACCGCCCGGCAAGCGGGGATGCCCGGCGGGGCGGTCCTGCGCCGGATCGGCGTAGCGCGCGCCCCGGGTGTGCAGCCACAGCACACGGCGGCCCAGCGCGACCCCCTCCGCCCACAGCGCCGGATCGGCGGTCAGCGGGACCTCGACGGGCGAGCCCGTGGCCAGGGCGGCGATCCAGGCGAGCACGTCCTCCGCGGTGACCGGGGTGGCCAGCCGCTCGGCGAGGCGGTCGAGCAGGCCCGGTGCCAGGTTCGGGTCGCGTCCGCCCGGGCGGCGGAAGAGCGGCCGGATCCGGCCCGGCCGCCCGGCGGGGGAGTGGCCGTCGGGGAGCAGCGCGGAGAACGCCAGCGGCGGCCCCGGGAGCTGCGGCAGCCGCGCGATCTCCACCGCGTACACCTGCCGGTCCCGGTCGGCGACCCGCCACAACTCGGGGCGGGCGGCGTCGATGAGGCGGTGGTCGGGGATGAGCCACTGCAGGTCGTACGGGCCGTGCAGCACCCGCACCGGGTCCGCGCACGGGCCGTCCTCCCGTTCCAGCCGCGTGGTGGGCGCCGGGTGGCCCGGCAACTGGGCGACGGCGGTGCGCGGGGTGCGCGCCCGGGTCGGGCGGAACAGCACTTCGCGCTCGGCGCCCCGCGCCGTCACCAACCGGTCCCAGCGGGCGGTGAGAGTCGCCGCCTCGGGAGCCATGACCCAGCTCCGCCCCATGCGCAGGGGCGGGACGGACCACGGCATCAGGTCGGCCAGCATGGGTGCTTCATGGCTCACCGTGAGCATGCTACTGAGGCACTCAGGGCGCCTCCATGGTCACGGTGAAGGAGAAGCGGTCGCCCCGGTAGTGGATGCGCACCACGTCGACCACTCGGCCGGTGTCGTCATAGGTCACCCCCGTGTAGTGCAGGATCGGGCTGAGCAGGGGCACCTGCAGCAGCCGGGCGGTGTCCGGGTCGGCCAGCCGCGCCTCGACGGTGTCGGTGATGCGGCTGATCCGCACCCCGAGGGCGTCCCGGAGCACCTTCGTCATCGGCCAGCGTGCCAGGTCCGCCAGGTCGATCCGTGCGGCGAGTTCCGGCAGGACGAAGTTCTCCGCCCAGTTGGTCGGCTCCCCCGACTCGTCGCAGCGCAGCCGGCGGTAGGCGACGGTGTCCGCGAGCCCCGGGAAGTACTCGGCGAACTCCGGCGGCACGGGCGACGGACCGTGGCTGAGCACGCTGGTGCGCTCTCCCGACTGCTGGGCGACGATCGCGTCGACCGAGCCGAGCAGCCGCACCGGCGCGCCGCGCAGCGCGGCGGGTTCGATGAACGTGCCGCGTCGCCGGTGGCGGCTGATCAGCCCCTCCTCCTCCAGCTCCCGCAGGGCCTGGCGCATCGTGAGCACGCTGACGCCGTAGTGGCCCGCGAGCGCGTCCTCGGTCGGCAGTCGCAGCGGATCGTCAGGCCGGCGGCCGAGTATCGAGGCACGCAGGGACTGCGAGACCTGGTACCACAGCGGGAGCTTGCGGTTCAGCACCAGCGAGTCGGGGGCGAAGGCGCGGCTCGGGCTCGTCGTCATGCTCTGAAGTGTCGCTCAAGCCCCCGCCACACACCGTCGTAGTCCCGCTGCAGGTGCTCCGCCGCCAGCGCCTCCGCCGTCGCCACGACCGGCCAGCGCGTCTCGAACATGAAGGCCAGCCCGTCGTCCACTTTCTGCGGGACCAGTTCGGCTGCGCTCGCCCTGTCGAAGGTCGTCCGGTCCGGGCCGTGCGCCGACATCATGTTGTGCAGCGAGGCCCCGCCGGGGACGAAGCCCTCCGCCTTGGCGTCGTACGCGCCCTCGATGAGCCCCATGAACTCGCTCATCACGTTCCGGTGGAAGTACGGCGGGCGGAAGGTGTCCTCGCCGACCAGCCAGCGCGGCGCGAAGACCACGAAGTCGGCGTTGGCCAGGCCCGGGGTGTCGGAGGGAGAGGTCAGCACCGTGTAGATCGACGGGTCCGGGTGGTCGTAGCTCACGCTGCCCAGCACATTGAAGCGCCGCAGGTCGTACACGTACGGCGCCAGGTTGCCGTGCCAGCCGACGACATCGAGGGGGGAGTGGCCGTACTCGGCGGCCCAGAGGTTGCCGCCGAACTTGTTCACCACCTCCACCGGCTCCTCCCGGTCCTCGTACGCCGCCACCGGCGCCATGAAGTCCCGCGCGTTGGCCAGGCCGTTGGCGCCGATCGGCCCCAGATCGGGCAGCCGGAAGTGCTGGCCGTAGTTCTCGCAGACGTAGCCGCGCGCCTCGCCGTCCGGCAGTTCGACCCGGAAGCGCACCCCGCGCGGGATCAGCGCGACATGGCCGGGACCGGCTGCCAGGACCCCCATCTCGGTGCGGAGCAGCAGCCGCCCGCGCTCCGGCACGATCAGCAGCTCGCCGTCGGAGGAGGAGAACACCCGGCTGTCCATGGAGCGATTGGCCGCGTACCAGTGGATGCCGATGCCCTCGCGCCGCAGCACATCGCCGTTGCCGCCGACGGTGACCAGGCCCTCGATGAAGTCGGCCGGCTCCTGCGGCAGCGGCAGCGGGCTCCACCGCAGCCGGTTGGGATCGGGCTCGGCCGTGAAGGGCGCGCTGCGCAGCCGCCCGTTGGGGATGCGGCGGAACGGCGGATGCGCCGCCGACGGCCGGATGCGGTACAGCCACGAGCGGCGGTTGTGATGCCGCGGCTCGGTGAAGGCGGTGCCGCTGAGCTGCTCCGCGTACAGCCCGAGCGGGGCGCGCTGTGGTGAGTTCCGGCCCACCGGAACCGCACCGGGGACCGCCTCGCTCATGTGCTCGTTGCCGAAGCCGGGGAGGTAGGTGAGGACCTGGCCGTTCATGATCCCGGTGCCGGGGGTCCGTGTGCCGGGGGTCTGTGCGCCGGGGGTCCGTGTGCCGGAGGTCTCTGTGCTGGCGATCTCTGTGCTGGTCACGATTCCTATGGTTGTCCATAGGAATCGCGACCGCAAGGGATCGCGGGGGCCTGTGGAGAACCTGTGCCGCACCTCGCGCCCATGACGGCGACGGTCGCCTGCGGGCACCCCGCCCTGCGGTGCGGCAGCGGCGATCCCGTCGGAGGACTCCCGACGGTTCGGGCGCCGCCCTGGAAAAGGAAAACTATCGGCGCTAGTTTGGGCGGGCCAGGGCAGGTCCACCCGGAGGGACGAGGGATGAAGCCGCACGACGGGATGTACATCGACGGCGACTGGCGGCCCGCCGCCGGTACGGGGACGATCGACGTCGTCGACCCCGCCGACGAGCGCGTGTTCGCCAGAGTGCCGGCCGGCACCGCCGAGGACGTCGACGCCGCCGTCCGCGCCGCGCGTGCGGCCCTCCGAGGCTGGGCTGCCACCCCGCCCGCCGAGCGCGCCGCCCGGCTCGCCGCGCTGCGCGACGTCCTCGCCGCCCGCCGCGAGGAGATCGCCGAGACCGTCACCGCCGAGCTGGGCGCCCCGCTGCCGTTCAGTCAGAACGTCCACGCGGGGCTTCCCGTCGTGGTGGCCGGCTCGTACGCCGAACTCGCCGCCACCCACTCCTTCGAGGAGCGGATCGGCAACTCCACCGTCCTCCACGAGCCCGTCGGCGTGGTCGGCGCGATCACCCCCTGGAACTACCCGCTTCACCAGATCGTCGCCAAGGTCGCCCCCGCGCTCGCCGCCGGCTGCACGGTCGTCCTCAAGCCCGCCGAGGACACCCCGCTGGTCGCCCAGCTCTTCGCCGAGGCCGTCCACGAAGCGGGTGTGCCCGCGGGCGTCTTCAACCTCGTCACCGGTTTCGGCCCGGTCGCCGGGCAGGCGCTGGCCGCCCACGAGGACGTCGACCTGGTCTCCTTCACGGGTTCCACCGCCGTCGGCCGGCAGATCGCCGCGACCGCGGGCGCCGCCGTCAAGCGGGTCGCCCTGGAGCTCGGCGGGAAGTCCGCCAACGTCATCCTCCCTGGCTCGGACCTGGCGAAGGCGGTGGGCGTGGGCGTCGCCAACGTCATGTCCAACACAGGGCAGACCTGCAGCGCCTGGACCCGCATGCTCGTCCACCGCGACCAGTACGAGGAGGCGGTTGCCCTCGCGGCGACGGCCGCCGCCAAGTACGCTCCCGGCGAGCGCATCGGACCCGTCGTCAACGCCAGGCAGCACGAACGCGTCCGCGGCTACATCGCCAAGGGGATCGAGGAGGGCGCCCGCCTCGTCGCCGGCGGCACCGACGCGCCGCGTGCGCCGGGCTACTGGGTCAGCCCCACCGTCTTCGCCGATGTGACACCCGAGATGGCGATCGCGCAGGAGGAGATCTTCGGCCCCGTGCTGTCGATCCTGGCGTACGAGGACGAGGAGGACGCGCTCCGCATCGCCAACGGCACCGTCTACGGCCTCGCGGGGGCCGTCTGGGCGGCCGACGACGCCACCGCCGTCGCCTTCGCCCGGCGCATGGACACCGGCCAGGTCGACATCAACGGCGGACGCTTCAACCCGCTGGCGCCGTTCGGCGGGTACAAGCGCTCCGGCTTCGGCCGCGAGCTCGGCCCGCACGGCCTCAGCGAGTACCTCCAGACCAAGTCCCTCCAGTTCTGACCGGTTTTCCCGGATCTGGCAACCTGATGCTTCCGACAGCCCCGAGCGCAGGAGAGAACACCGTGGTCCGCGCCGCCGTACTGCCCGCCGTCAACGCGCCCCTCACCCTCGCCGAGATCGACCTCCCGGAACCCGGGCCGGGTCAGGTGCGGGTCAGGCTCGCCGCCGCGGGGGTGTGCCACTCCGACCTGTCCCTGTCCAACGGGACGCTCAGGCAGCCCGTGCCCGCCGTCCTCGGCCACGAAGGCGCCGGCACGGTCGTCAGTGTGGGTGAAGGCGTCACGGACGTGGCCCCCGGTGACCGCGTCGTCCTCAACTGGGCGCCTTCCTGCGGCGCCTGCCACTACTGCGGACTCGGCGAGCCGTGGCTGTGCGCCGGCGCGGGCGCGGCGGCGGGGGTGCCCTACGCCAAGCTCGCGTACGGCGGGGCCGAGCTCTACCCGGGGCTCGGGACGGCCGCCTTCGCCGAGGAGACCGTGGTCGCGGCGGGCGCGGTGCTGCCGCTGCCCGACGGGGTGCCGTTGACGGAGGCCGCGCTCCTGGGGTGTGCGGTGCTCACCGGTTACGGGGCGGTCCACCACAGCGCGGCGGTGCGCCCCGGCGAGTCCGTCGCCGTCTTCGGCGTCGGGGGCGTCGGCCTCGCCGTCCTCCAGTCCGCCCGCATCGCCGGTGCGGGCACCGTCGTGGCCGTGGACGTCTCCCCGGAGAAGGAGGCCCTGGCACGGGCGGCGGGCGCCACGGAGTTCCTCACCGCGAGCGAGGACGTCGCGAAGCGGATCCGCGCGCTGACCGGGGGGCACGGCGCGGACGTCGCCACCGAGTGCGTGGGGCGCGCGGAGACGATCCGGTCCGCCTGGTCCTCGACGCGACGCGGCGGCCGCACGACGGTGGTGGGAATCGGCCGCAAGGAGGACCTGGTCTCCTTCTCCGCACTGGAGATCTTCCACTTCGGCCGGACGCTGTCCGGCTGTGTGTACGGCAACAGCGACCCGGCGCGGGACCTGCCGGTGCTGGCGGAGCACGTGCGGGCCGGGCGGCTCGACCTGGCGGCGATGGTGACGGAGCGGATCGGGCTGGAGGGGATTCCGGGGGCGTTCGAGGGGATGCTCCGGGGGAGGGGCGGGCGGGCCTTGGTCGTCTTCTGACGGCCGGGTTGCCGTGTGCGGGTGCGACGGCGGGTGCGGCGTCGTGCGGGTGCGTCGCGGTCGGGGTTGCGGGGGCGTTGCGGCGGCGTGGCCGGCGCACACGTTCGTCTGCCTCGCCGCCCCGATGGCTGTGAGCCCAGCCCCGGCCCTCAGGCGCCGGTGGGGCCCAGCGCGGCGAACTGCAGGGCGAGCCCGTCGACGAGGGCGCGCAGGCCCGTCTCGAAGGCGCCCTCGTCCACCTGCTGCCGGCGTTCCGCGAGGAGGTGGGCCTGACCGAGGTGCGGATAGTCCGCCGGGTCGTACGCCGAGGGGTCGTCGACGAAGCCCCGCGCGAAGGAGCCCAGGGCGGAACCCGCCACGAAGTACCGCATGAGCGCGCCCACGCGGGTGGCGTGGGCCGGGGGCCAGCCGGCGGCCGTCATGCCGCCGAACACCGCGTCGGCCATGCGCAGGCCGGCCGGGCGGCGCCCCGGGCCCTGGGCGAGGAACGGCACGATGTGGGGGTGGGCCGCGAGCGCGGCGCGGTAGGAGCGAGCCCAGGCGACGAGGGCGTCCGCCCAGTCGCGGCCCTCGTCGAACATCGAGAGGTCGACCTCGGAGACGACCGCGTCGGCGACCGCGTCCAGGATCTCGTCCTTGGTCGTGAAGTGGTTGTAGAGGCTCGGCCCGCTGACGCCGAGTTCCGCCGCGAGGCGACGTGTGGAGACGGCCTGCAGTCCCTCGGCGTCCACGAGCGCGAGTGCCGCGGCGACGATGCGTTCGCGGCTGAGCAGGGGCTTGCGGGGGCGGGCCATGCGGCACATAGTAGGGGCTGTCCCAAGAAAACTAGCAGTGGTAATTTATCGCCTGACCGAGGTGTGCCATGGATCTTGAGCTGTCCGAGGAGCAGGCCGCGGCCCGTGCGCTGGCCGCCGAGTTCACGCGGCGCGAGATCGCGCCGCACGCCGCGGCGTGGGACCGCGCGGAGGGCGTGGACCAGGGCATCGTGGGGAAGCTGGGCGCCCTGGGCTTCCTGGGGCTCACCATCCCCGAGGCGTACGGCGGCTCGGGCGGCGACCACCTGACCTACTGCCTGGTCACCGAGGAGCTGGGGCGCGGCGACTCCTCGGTGCGCGGGATCGTCTCCGTCTCGCTCGGGCTCGTGGCGAAGTCCGTCGCCCACTGGGGCACGGAGGAGCAGAAGAGGAGCTGGCTGCCCCGGCTGGCCTCCGGAGACGCGGTGGGGTGTTTCGGGCTGACCGAGCCCGGCACCGGCTCGGACGCCGGCAACCTCACCACGCGGGCCCGGCGCGACGGCGGCGACTATGTGATCGACGGCGCCAAGATGTTCATCACGAACGGCACGTGGGCGGATGTCGTCCTGCTCTTCGCCCGCACCGGCGACGCCCCCGGCCACAGGGGTGTCAGCGCCTTCCTCGTGCCCGCCGACAGCCCCGGCCTCACCCGGCGCGAGGTGCACGGGAAGCTGGGTCTGCGCGGCCAGGCCACGGCTGAGCTGGTGCTGGAGGGCGTGCGCGTACCGGCCTCGGCGATGCTCGGACCCGAGGGGAAGGGCTTCTCCGTGGCGATGTCCGCCCTGGCCAAGGGGCGCATGTCGGTCGCCGCCGGGTGCGTGGGCATCGCGCAGGCGGCGCTGGACGCCGCCGTGGGCTATGCGAAGGAGCGCGAGCAGTTCGGCCGGCCGATCGCCGCGCACCAACTGGTGCAGGAGCTGCTGGCGGACATCGCGCTCGACGTGGACGCGGCTCGCCTGCTGACCTGGCGGGTCGCCGACCTCATCGACCGGGGCCTGCCCTTCGCGGCGGAGTCGTCCAAGGCGAAGCTCTTCGCGAGCGAGGCGGCGGTGCGCTGTGCCAACAACGCGCTGCAGGTCTTCGGCGGCTATGGCTACATCGACGAGTACCCGGTCGGCAAGCTGCTGCGGGACGCCCGCGTGATGACCCTCTACGAGGGGACGAGCCAGATCCAGAAGCTGCTCATCGGCCGGGAGCTCACGGGGGTGTCGGCCTTCTGACGGGGCTGCCCGGCCCCGACCGACCGCTCGGTATCTAAGCGCTTGCTCAGCGCCGGGTAGGGTGTCCGCCATGAATGTGGAGGAGGAGCGGTCGCAGCGGACCGAGGCGTGGAACGGGATCACCCCCGAGGCCGCCCGGCGACTGGTGATCGCCGCGGTCGAGGCGTTCGCGGAGCGCGGCTACCACGCCACGACCACGCGCGACATCGCCGGCCGGGCCGGCATGAGCCCCGCGGCGCTCTACATCCACTACAGGACCAAGGAAGAGCTGCTCTACCAGATCAGCCTGGTCGGGCACCGGCTCTCCCTCGGGCTGCTCCAGGACGCCGCGAACAGCGCGGGCGGCCCCGCCGACCGGCTGGCCGCGGCCGTGCGCACCTTCGTCCGCTGGCACGCCGAACACCACACCACGGGCCGCGTCGTGCAGTACGAGCTCGGCGCGCTCGGCCCCGAGCACTACGCCGAGGTCGTGGAGCTGCGCCGGGAGAGCGAGGCCGTGGTCCGCTCGGTGCTCCACGACGGCGTGCGGACCGGGGAGTTCGACGTGCCGGACGTCCCAGGGACCACGGTCGCGCTGCTGTCGCTGTGCATCGACGTGGCCCGCTGGTTCAACCCCGGCGGGCGCCGTACGCCGGACGGGATCGGGGCGCTGTACGCCGACCTCGCCCTGCGCATGGCGGGGTACGCGCCCCGTCAGAAGTAGAAGCGGACGACCGTCTCCGCGACGCAGACCGGCTTGTCGCCGCCCTCCCGCTCCACCGTGATCCCGACGACGAGCTGCGCGCCGCCGGGCACCTCGCTGACGTCGCTGATCCGGCCGGAGGCGCGCAGGCGTGAGCCGACCGGCACAGGGGCTGGGAAGCGGACCTTGTTCACCCCGTAGTTGACGCCCATCCGCACGCCCTCGACCCGCAGCAACTCCGGGGTGAAGGAAGGGATCAGAGACAGCGTGAGATAGCCGTGCGCGATGGTGGAGCCGAAGGGGCCCTGGGCGGCCCTCGCGGGATCCACGTGGATCCACTGGTGGTCCCCGGTGGCGTCCGCGAACAGGTCGATCCGCTTCTGGTCGACCTCCAGCCAGCCGGTCGTGCCGAGGCCCTCCCCGATGGCGGCCTTCAGTTCGTCGACCGAGGTGAAGATCCTGGCCTCTGCCATGCATGCCTCCCGTGCTGTCCAAGCGCTTGCTCAGCATGGTCTCCCCGGTGGAGCGCTGTCAACGCCCGTACCCGGCGCGTACCGAGGGTGTTCGTCCGTTTTGTGACTACCTTTCATCTCTGTGTGTCCCTGTTCGCGCTGGTTGAGGAGACGGAAGTGGCCGAGGCCCCCACGGAGACCAGCCCGTCCGACGGGCACACGGTGGAGGTCCGGCACGGCGGCGGCACCTCCTCCCCGCCGGCCGTCCGCACCGCCTTGCTGCGTCCCGCGACCTGGCCCCAGACCTGGCCGGCCCTCGCCGTCTACTGGCTGGCCAGCCGGGTGGTGATGCTGGCCCTGCTGCGCAGTGGTCAGGGCGACATCGCCCGCGAAGTGCATTTCCTCTACCGCCACTGGAGCGAGGGCTTCGCGCGGGGGACCTTTCCCGTCGGCGACGTGACGTGGCAGTACCCGCCGGGTGCCGCCCTGGTGATGCTGCTGCCGGCGCTGCTGCCCGGGCTCAGCTACTTCCAGGCCTTCGTCCTGCTCTCGCTCGCCGCCGACGCCGCCGTGCTGCTCCTCCTCCTGCGGGCCGGGACCGGTCGGCCCGGACGCAGCACGGCCGGTGCGTGGCTGTGGGCGCTCGCCCTGCCGCTGCTGATGCACCTGCCCTACGCCCGCTACGACCTGCTGGTCACCGTCGTCGCCGTCGGCGCGCTGCTCGCGCTGCCGTCGCGGCCCCGGCTCGGCGGCGCCCTCGCCGGGCTCGCCGCCCTGATCAAGCTCTGGCCCGTGCTGACCGTGCTCGGCACCCCGCGCGGCCGGACCACCCGGCAGATGTGGACCGCGCTCGCCGTGTCCGCCGGCGCTCTGCTGCTGGTGCTGTGCACCGCCTTCCGCGGCGCGCTCGGGTTCCTGTCCGCGCAGCACCACCGCGGGGTCGAGATCGAATCCCTCGGCGGCACCTTCCTGCACGTTGCCGAGATGCTCGGCTGGCCGGGGCGGGTGGTCGCGCACTACGGGTCGCTGGAGTTCACCGGCCCCTACGTCCGCGAGATCGCCACCGCCTCCCTGCTGCTGACCGGGATCTGCCTGCTGTGGCTGCTGATGTGGCGCGTGCGGGCGGCGCGCTGGACGCCGGCCACCCCCAGCGACGCCGCGCTGAGCGCCGTGCTCCTGTTCACCGTCACCAGCCGCGTCATCAGCCCTCAGTACCTGGTCTGGCTGATCGGCCTCGGCGCGGTCTGCCTGACCATGCGGCAGACCACGCAGCGGCCGGTCGCCGCGCTGATCCTGCTCGCCACCGCCGTCACCACGGTCGACTACCCGCTCTTCTTCGCGGACGTCACCGCCGCCACCTGGCAGGGCGCCGCCATCGTCGCCGTCCGCAACGCGCTGCTGGTCGCCGCCGCGCTCGTCTCCTGCGTCCGGCTGTGGCGCACGAGCGTTCCGCGCCGCGAGCGGCTCGTCGAACGCTCGTAGAGAGGGGTCGTGGGGCTTCCACGGCCTGGTGGCTCGCGGGGGCCGCGCTCTTATTCGTTCCTTGTCTTGGTCGCGCGCTGTTACCCTCGCAGAGACATTGACCTTTCATCGAGGAGACCGGACATGGTGGTGGACGACGACATCTCCGGGTGATACCCGGACAGGACAGGTCACGGGCAGGCGCGCGCAAGCGCCGCCGGCGTGGCCTCGTTGTCGTCCCCTTTCCCGCCCTCCGCCACCACCGGGGCAGAGGTGTCTTCCCTGCCCCTCCTCACGAGGTCACACCCATGTCGCACGCTGCCGTCGTCTGCTCGAACCTGTCCTTCTCCTGGCCCGACGACACTCCCCTCTTCCACGACCTGTCCTTCAGCCTCGGCTCCGGCCGCACGGGCCTGGTCGCGCCCAACGGCACGGGCAAGAGCACGCTGATCAAACTCATCGCCGGTGAGCTGCGGCCCGGTGCCGGGTCCATCTCCGTGGCCGGCGGCCTCGGCTACCTCCCGCAGAGCCTCCCGCTGACGGGAGACCTCACGGTTGCCGAGGTGCTGGGCGTCGCCGCGGTCATCCAGGCCATCGACGCCGTCGCCTCCGGCGACGTCGACGAGAGGCACTTCACCGTCATCGGGGACGACTGGGACATCGAGGAACGCACCCGTGCCCAGCTCGACCGCCTCGGTCTGGCGGACCTCGCCCTCGACCGCCGGCTGCGCACCCTCAGCGGCGGCCAGGTCGTCTCCCTCGGCCTCGCCGCACAGTTGCTGAAGCGGCCCGACGTCCTGCTGCTCGACGAACCCACCAACAACCTCGACCTCGACGCCCGGCGCACGCTCTACGACGTGGTGGAGGACTTCACCGGCTGCCTGCTTCTGGTCAGCCACGACCGCGCGCTGCTCGACCGCATGGAACGCATCGCCGAACTCGAAGGGGACGATCTGCGCTTCCACGGCGGCGGCTTCACCGAGTACGAGGAAGCCGTGCGGGCCGAGCAGGAGGCCGCGGAGAGGAACCACCGCAATGCCGAGCAGGAGCTGAAGCGGGAGAAGCGGGAGATGCAGCTGGCCCGCGAGCGCGCCGAACGCCGGCAGAGCAACGCCGCCCGCAACCTGAAGAGCGCCGGTCTGCCCCGCATCTTCGCCGGCACCATGAAGCGGGGCGCACAGGAGTCCGCGGGCCGGGCGGGCCAGGTGCACGCCGGCCGGGTCAGCGAGGCGAAAGCCCGGCTGGACGAGTCAGGGCGGGCGCTGCGCGACGAGCAGCGCATCTCACTCGATCTGCCCGACACCCATGTGCCCGCCGGGCGCAACCTCTTCCTCGGCGAGCACCTTCGCGTCCGCCTCGGAGACAAGGACGTGTTCGCCGGCCACGGCGTCGACCTGTCGATCAGGGGGCCGGAGCGCGTCGCGTTGACCGGTCCCAACGGCGCCGGCAAAAGTACCCTGCTGCGCCTGCTGAGCGGCGACCTGGCTCCGCTCAGCGGCGAGGTCACGCGGGCCGACGGTCGTGTCGCCTACCTTTCGCAGCGCCTGGACCTGCTCGACCTGGACCGTACGGTCGCCGAGAACTTCGCCGACCACGCCCCGCAGCGGCCGGAGGCCGAGCGGATGAACCTGCTCGCCCGCTTCCTCTTCCGGGGGCCTCGCGCCCATCTGCCCGTGGGGGTGCTCTCCGGGGGCGAGCGGCTGCGCGCCACCCTGGCCTGTGTGCTCTGCGCGGAACCGGCGCCGCACCTGCTGCTCCTGGACGAGCCGACGAACAACCTCGACCTGGTCAGTGTCGGACAGCTGGAGAGCGCTCTCAGCTCCTACCAGGGGGCCTTCGTGGTGGTCAGCCACGACGAGCGGTTCCTGCGCGAGATCGGCGTCGACCGGTGGCTGCGCCTCACCGGCGGGGAGCTGACGGAGACCAGGGCACCCGAGGTGTGAGGAGCGCTCGTGCACGGAGGGCGCGGGACGTCCGACTCGGTGACCGCGCCGGCAGCCGGCCGGGCTCTGCCGGCCGCGGCGAGCGGACCGCGGCCCGCGGCGCTCACGCGCCGTCCCGCCGCCGCGCCCGCGTCCGGTCGCCGTGCTCGGCGACCGGGCCTTCCGCGGGACGATCAGGCCGTGCGCAGCAGCGCACCGCGTGCCTCCCCGAGCGCCGCCTCGCAGAGCACCGGCACCGGCACAACGATCCCGCACCGCCCGCACACCGGCCCCGAGCCGGGGTAGTGGTCGAGCCCGGTCCGCCACCGCAGCCGCTCCTCGCCGCAGACCGGGCATCCCGTTCCCGGCCCGGCGTCGATCGCCGCGATGAGGCGCCGCAGCACGTCGGCCAGCCGGGCGTCCGGGTGGACGCGGGGGTCCTCGCACCAGGCGACCCCGTTGCCGCCCCAGGTGCGCCGGTGCCAGTCGTCGAGCGCGCCGGGCTGCCGGATGCCGGAGTGCTTCTCCTCCTTGCGGCGGGCCGCGAACTCCCGCTCGTAGGCGAGCCATACCGCCCGCGCCTCCTCCAGTTCCGCGAGGGCCGCGAGGAGGCGGGCAGGGTCCGGCTCGCGGTCGTCGGGCGCGATCCCCGCGCCGGCGCACAGGTGGTCCCAGGTCGCGCGGTGCCCGTACGGCGCGAAGCGCTCGAGGCACCTGCGCAGGTAGGTGCGGCGCTGGGTGGGGGAGCGCCGGGGATCGCGCACCTGTCTGGCGAGGCTCCTGAATCCGGCCATGTGTGCCACCTCCGTCGTCGGTGTCGCATCGCTTTCGCATGGACGTAACGGACGGCGCTGCGGATCCATCCCCGGCCCGGCGGGTTCCGGCCGGGATGGCGTAGGGAAGCCGTCCTCGGCCCGAGACCGGCCCCTTCGCGCCACCGCTGCTGTTGCTGCAGGAGATCCAGAGCCCCGACATCGGTGCCCGCGGCGCCTCCTTCGCGGGCCTGAGCATCACGTGGAGCTGGCCGAGGCCAGGACCACGGGTGGAGCGCGACCACCTCGGCCAGGACGTCGCCGGCAGAACCGCCCCACCTACCAGCACACGGCGGCCGCCGTCTCCAAGAGGGGCCAGCCGTCGGCCTCCACCGCCCGCCTCTCCTCCGGCCGCCACCCCGGGCCGGCGCCGCATCGAGCAGCGCCCGGACGGCACCGGGCTCGAGCAGGTTCAGGTGTGCGCCCTGGGGTGAAGCCCACGTCCCCGGAGCCGAAGGGGCCCCGCCCGGGACTCACCGGCCGGGCCCGTCGACGAAGACAACCCGTCGCGCATGGCCCGTGCGGGCCGTGCGGGCCGGTGACCGTCCCACGGCATGCCGGGAGCCGGCCCGCGTGTAGCCCCTTCCCAAGGGCTGAGCGACCGCTTAGTCTGTGCCCCGGAGCCGTCCCGAGGCGAAGGAGACGCGATGGAAGCCCTGCGCGATGCCCGGGTGGTGGTCACCGGCGCCGGCGGCGGCATCGGGGCCGCGCTGGCCCGGGGGTTCGCGGCGCGGGGCGCCCGTGTCGCCGTCAACGACCTGGACGAGGCCGCCGCCAAGAGCGTCGCGGACGAGATCGGCGGCATCTGCGTCCCCGGGGACGCCTCGGTCGTGGTCGAGCCGGCCCGCGCGGCGCTCGGCGGGGGCGTCGACGTGTTCTGCGCCAACGCCGGCATCGGCAGCATGGCCGGGGCCGAGGTCGGCGACGCCGTCTGGGAGCGGGTCTGGGACGTCAACGTCATGGCGCACGTGCGCGCGGCCCGGGCGCTGCTCCCGCAGTGGCTGGAGCGCGGCGAGGGCCGCTTCGTCGCCACCGTCTCCGCCGCCGGGCTGCTGACCATGGTCGGCGACGCCCCGTACTCGGTCACCAAGCACGGCGCCCTCGCCTTCGCCGAGTGGCTCGCCGTCACCTACCGCCACCGGGGTGTGCGCGTCCACGCGGTCTGCCCCGAGGGCGTGCGCACCGGCATGCTGCGCGCGGCCGGGCCCGCGGGCGACCTCGTGCTCGCGCCCACGGCCATCGAACCGGAGGACGTCGCGGAGGCCGTGTTCCAGGGCATCGCCGACGAGCGCTTCCTGATCCTTCCGCATCCCGGGACGGGCGCCTACTACGCGGCCCGCGCCGGGGACACCGACCGCTGGATCGACGGCATGAACCGGGTGCAGCGGAAGCTGGAGGAGGGACCCGGCGCGTGAGCCCGGACGGCAGAGGGATCCGCGAGGTTGAGCGCGGCGCGAGGGGACGGCGGGGAAGCCGCGGGCGCGGAGGGAGGGGCCGCATACCGGTCGGTACGCTGTGCGGGCGCACCGGTACCGAGAGAGGGCAGGCCATGGCACGCAGCACCACCTCACCCAAGGCGACCGCGACCGCGGTACCCCAGCGGCTGCTCGCCGAGGCCACCCGCCTCTTCGCCGAGCGCGGATACGACCGGACGTCGGTGCAGGAGATCGTCGAGGCGGCCGGTGTCACCAAGGGCGCCCTGTACCACTACTTCGGCAGCAAGGACGACCTGCTGCACGAGATCTACGGGCGCGTGCTGCGGTTGCAGATGGAGCGCCTGGAGTCGATCGCAGGCAAGGAGGCGGCGCCGGTGGCCGAACGCCTGGTCGAGGCGGCCGCCGACGTGGTCGTCACCAGCATCGACAACCTGGACGACACCAAGATCTTCTTCCGGTCGATGCACCAGCTCAGCCCGGAGAAGCAGAAGGCAGTGCGGGCCGACCGCCGCCGCTACCACGAGAAGTTCCGCGCGCTGGTCGAGGAGGGGCAGCGAGAGGGCGTGTTCCGGCCGGAGGTGCGGCCGGACCTCGTCGTCGACTTCTTCTTCGGCGCCGTGCACCACCTCGGCACCTGGTACCGGAAGGGCGGGCCGCTGTCCGCCGGACAGGTGGCCGCCGACTTCGCGGACATGCTGCTGCACTCGGTGCGGCAGCCCTGACTCAACCGGGAGCAGACGCATGAAGGCATGGCGAGTGCACGAGAACGGGGAGCCTCGCGCGGCGATGCGCCTGGACGAGGTCGCCGACCCGCAGCCGGGCCCCGGTGAGCTGCTCCTGAAGGTCCGCGCCGCGAACGTCAACTTCCCCGACGCGCTGTTGTGCCGGGGGCACTACCAGGTGCGGCCGCCGCTGCCGTTCACCCCCGGCGTCGAGTTCTGCGGCGAGGTCGTCGCCGTGGGCGAGGGGGTCGCGGGGCACACGGTCGGCGACCGGGTCATCGCCCCCGCCGCACTGCCCGACGGCGCCTTCGCCGAACTCGCCGTCGTCCCGGCCGCGAAGGTTCTGCCGGCGCCCGCCGAGCTGGACGACGCCGAGGCCGCCGCCCTCCACATCGGCTACCAGACCGGCTGGTTCGGCCTGCACCGGCGGGCCGGGCTCCGCGAGGGCGAGACCCTGCTCGTGCACGCCGCCGCGGGGGGTGTCGGCAGTGCCGCCGTCCAGCTCGGCAAGGCGGCGGGCGCCACGGTCATCGGCGTGGTCGGCGGTCCGGAGAAGGCGAAGACGGCGCGGGAACTGGGTGCCGACGTCGTCGTGGACCGCACCCGCGAGGACTTCGTGGCCGTCGTCAAGGAGGCGACCGGCGGTCGCGGCGCCGACGTCGTGTACGACCCGGTGGGCGGCGACGCCTACACCCGGTCCACCAAGTGCGTCGCCTTCGAGGGCCGCATCCTGGTCGTCGGCTTCGCCAGCGGCACGATCGCCGCTCCAGGCCTCAACCACGCCCTGGTCAAGAACTACTCCGTCGTCGGCCTGCACTGGGGCCTGTACAACACCCACGACCCCGCCGCCGTACGCCGCTGCCACGAGGAACTCTCCCGCCTCGCCGCGCGGGGCGCGGTCAGGCCCCTGGTCAGCGAACGCCTCCCGCTGGCGGACGCGGCCGACGCGGTCCAGCGGGTCGCGGACGGCGCGACGACCGGCCGCGTGGTGGTCGTCCCGCGCTGACGGCGTACCGCACGCGTCGTCGGCGTGCGTCCGCACGCCGCCGCTGATGCCGCTGACAGGACGAGGGATGCGGCGGGGAGGGGACGGCAGGTGGTCGGCTGTCCCGCCGTCTCGCGGCCGAAGGGCGCGCGACGGCGGGACACCGCGGCTCCCCGGGACCAGGGTCTCGGGGAGCCGAGCGGCGGAGGCGGGGTCAGGCGTCCCGGGCGTACCGCTTCAGTTCGCGGCGGGCCAGGGAGCGTTTGTGGACCTCGTCGGGTCCGTCGGCCAACCGCAGCGTGCGGGCCGCCGCGTACAGCTCCGCCAGCGGGAAGTCCTGGCTGACGCCGCCTGCGCCGTGCAGCTGGATGGCGCGGTCCAGGATGAACCCGACCTTCTCGGGGGTGGCGATCTTGATGGCCTGGATCTCGGTGTGGGCGCCCCGGTTGCCGACGGTGTCCATCAGCCAGGCGGTCTTGAGCACCAGCAGCCGCAGCTGCTCGATCTCCACCCGGGCCTCGGCGATCCACTGCTGCACGACGCCCTGCTCGGCCAGCGGCTTGCCGAAGGCCACTCGTTCCGTGGCGCGCCGGCACATCAGCTCCACCGCCCGCTCGGCCATGCCGATCAGCCGCATGCAGTGGTTGATGCGGCCCGGCCCCAGACGCGCCTGGGCGATGGCGAAGCCGCCGCCCTCCTCGCCGATCAGATGGTCCACGGGGACCCGCACGTCCTGGAAGACCACCTCGGCATGGCCGCCGTGGTCCCCGTCGTCGTAGCCGAACACCCTCATGCCGCGGCGCACTTCGAGACCGGGGGTGTCGCGCGGCACCAGCACCATGCTCTGCCGGCGGTGCCGGTCGGCGGCAGGGTCGGTCCGGCCCATGACGATGAGGATCCGGCAGCGCGGGTTCATGGCCCCGGAGATGTACCACTTGCGGCCGTTGATGACGTACTCGTCGCCGACCCGCTCGATGCGCGTCTCGATGTTGGTCGCGTCGGAGGAGGCGACGTCGGGTTCGGTCATCGCGAAGGCCGAGCGGATCTCGCCCGCGAGCAGCGGCTCCAGCCAGGTCTTGCGCTGCTCCTCGGTGCCGAACTCGTTGAGCAGCTCCATGTTGCCGGTGTCCGGCGCGGCGCAGTTGAGGGCCGGCGGCGCGAGGTGCGGGCTGCGGCCGGTGATCTCGGCCAGGGGCGCGTACTGCAGATTGGTCAGCCCGGCGCCGCGCTCGCCGGGGAGGAAGAGGTTCCACAGCCCCCGCTCGCGGGCCTTCGCCTTCAGCTCCTCCACGACCGGCGGTGCGCTCCACACGGCCTCTTTCTCGGCCGTCTCGCGCTGCCGCCGGAAGACCGGTTCGGCCGGGTACACCTGCTCGTCCATGAACGCGAGCAGCCGCCCGCGCAGTTCCTCGGTCCTGGCGTCGTAACCGAAGTCCACGGCTCAGCCTCCCTGCTGAAGTGCCCGCAGGCCGTTGTCGATGAAGGCCGGCACCAGGGCGCCGATCCGGTCGAAGCCGGCGCCCAGGGTCCGGCCGATGGTGTAGCGGTAGTGGATGCCCTCGAGGATGACCGCGAGCTTGAAGTAGGCGAAGGCGGTGTACCAGTCGAGCGAGGACACGTCGCGTCCGGAGCCGGCGGCGTAGCGCTCGACCAGCTCGGCCGGTGAGGGGTGGCCGGGCGCGCCCCCGGTGGCGGAGACCGGGGTGCCCGGGGTCGGGCGCAGTTCGCTGTACATGACCAGGAGGCCCAGGTCGGTGAGCGGGTCGCCGAGGGTTGACATCTCCCAGTCGAGGACGGCCCGGACGGTGTCGTCGGCGCCGATGAGAACGTTGTCGAGCCGGTAGTCGCCGTGCACGACCGCCGGGGGCGCGGAGGCGGGCAGGCGCGTGCCGAGCAGCGCCGCGAGCTCGTCGACGCCGGCCAGCTCGCGGCTGCGGGAGGCGTCGAGCTGCTTGCCCCAGCGGCGCAGCTGCCGCTCGAGGAAGCCCTCGGGCCGGCCGAAGCCGTCCAGCCCTGCCGCACGGGGGTCCACACGGTGCAGCGCCACGAGGGTGTCCACCAGCCGCAGCACGACGTCCCGGGTGCGCTCAGGCCCGAGCGCCGCGAGCTGCCGCTCGGTGCGGTAGGGCGTTCCCTCGACGAAGTCCATGACGTAGAAGGGCGCGCCGATGACCGAGGGGTCCTCGCAGAGCAGCACGGCTCCCGGAACGGGGACGGGGGTGTCGCGCAGGGCGCTGATCACGCGGTGTTCGCGGGCCATGTCGTGGGCCGTCGCCAGGACGTGGCCGAGCGGGGGACGCCGCACGACCCAGCGGGAGACGTTGTCGGTCACCGTGTAGGTCAGGTTCGACCGGCCGCCCTTGATGAGCTCGCCCTCGAGTGCTCCCGCCGTCAGCCCGGGCCGCCCGGCGTCGAGGTGCCGCCGCAGCCGTTCCAGGTCGAGCCCTGGTGGGTTCTGCGTCCCGCTCATCATCGCTCCTCGCGCCGTCGAAGCCGTCCCAGCAATCATGCCGACCAGTCGGTATGTCGTCCAGCGCGGCGCATGCCGGTCGAGCGCTGTCCGCACACCCGGATCACGCCCAAGACCGTTCCCTGCCGCCGGGGCGATGACACCGCGCGCACCCGGTGCTCTTCGGACGGGGTGGTGAACGGCGGTACCCGCCGCGGGTGCGCCGCCGTTGTGCTCGCCGTGGCGCCTGCCCCCGGGGCGCGGCCCTGCCCGCGGACGCCGGTGCCGACCATGGGCCTCGCGGCACCGGGCGCCGCCGCCGGCCGCACCGGGCGGCCGGACTCCCGGGGGCGCGCTCTGGGCGACCGCCCGGCTGCGTCCCGGCGCCGCCCGCGCGCCTCCGCAGGACCGGCGTAGCGCCGCCGACCTGCGCGTTCTTGACGTGCGGGAGGGGGTCCACCTAGGGTCGCGTTCTAGTGGACGCATGTAGTTCACATATATGAACGCTAGGGGGCGTGCAGTGGCACAGCAGAAGGACCTGACGATCACCGGGGTGAGCCTCACCCCGGTCCTCATCTCCGACCCGCCGCTGCTCAACACCCAGGGCGTGCACCAGCCCTACACCCCGCGCCTGATCGTCGAGGTGACCACCGCGGGCGGCGTGAGCGGCGTCGGGGAGACCTACGGCGACACCCGCTACCTGGACCTCGCGCGGCCGCTGGCGGAGGCCCTGGCGGGCTGCCGCGTCGACGACCTCAACAACCTGCCGACCCTCGCGGCGCTGGTGTGCCCGACGCCAGAGGCGACCACGGACGCCGTCGACGCCGGCGGCCTGCGCGGCGTCCAGACCGCCGACAAGCTGCTGCTCTCCGTGGTGTCGGCCTTCGAGGTGGCCTGTCTGGACGCTTTCGGCAAGGTGCTCGGGCTGCCCGTCCACGCCCTGCTCGGCGGGAAGGTCCGCGACACCGTCGACTACAGCGCCTACCTCTTCTACCGCTGGGCCGAGCACCCCGGCGGCCAGGGTCCCAAGGACGACTGGGGCGCCGCGCTGGACCCGGCCGGGGTGGTCGCGCAGGCCCGCAGGATGGTGCGTGAGCACGGCTTCACCTCGTTCAAGCTCAAGGGCGGGGTCTTCGCGCCCGAGCAGGAGATCGCCGCCGTACGGGCCCTGGCCCGGGAGTTCCCAGGGCATCCGCTGCGGCTCGACCCCAACGGCGCCTGGTCGGTGGAGACCTCGCTGCACGTGGCGCGGGAGCTCGGCGACGTCCTCGAGTACCTGGAGGACCCGGCCGCGGGCACCGCCGCGATGGCCGAGGTGTCCGCCGGCACCGACGTGCCGCTCGCCACCAACATGTGCGTGACGACCTTCCCCGAGATCGCCGAGGCCTTCGCCAAGGACGCGGTCCAGATCGTGCTCTCCGACCACCACTACTGGGGCGGGTTGCGCAACACCCGTGCACTGGCCGCGATCTGCCGTACCTTCGGGGTCGGCCTGTCGATGCACTCCAACACGCACCTGGGCATCAGCCTCGCCGCCATGACGCACGTCGCCGCCACGGTGCCCGACCTGCACCACGCCTGCGACTCGCACTACCCCTGGCAGACCGAGGACGTCATCACCACCCGCCACGAGTTCCGCGGCGGCCGGCTGCCCGTGTCCGACGAGCCCGGCCTGGGGGTCGAACTGGACCGGACGGCCCTGCGCATGCTCCACCAGCGCTGGCTGGAGGACGACGGCGCCTTCCACGAGAGGGACGACGCCGCCGCCATGCGCAGGGCCGAGCCCGGTTGGGTCACCCGCCGCTGGTGACCCGGGCGGGGCTCAGGCCAGGCACTCCGGGACCCGGCCGCCGTTGAGCACGGCCATGTCGGTGATCACCGGCGGAAGGTCGAGGGGCGACCCGAGCGGCAGGCCGTCCAGCTCCGCGTACGCGCGGTGCAGGTTGGCGACCAGCCGCTCCGGCTCGCGCAGCGTCGCGAACCCGCCGAGATCGGCCGCCCGCGCCACCTCCAACGGCGTCCGCCCCGCCTTGTGGCCCTCGGCCGCCAGCTCGGTCACGAAGCGCAGGTAGCCCTCGACGGTGGCGTACACGGAGGGGTCGCAGATGCCGCCGTGGCCCGGCACGACGATCTCGGCGTCCAGCGAGCGCAGCACGTCCAGCGCGCGCAGCGAGCCCGCGAGCGAGCCCATAGGGACGAACGGCGCGCCGCCGTTGAAGACGAGGTCGCCGGTGAAGACGACCTTGCGGCCCGGGAGCCAGACGATCGTGTCGCCGAGGGTGTGCGCCACCCCGGGGTGCAGGAGCTGCACCTCCTCCTCGCCGACGTGGAGGGTCAGCCGGTCCTCGTAGGTGACCGTCGCCGGGATCACCGGCACCTCGCCGTACTCGACGTCCGGCCAGATCGCGTGCAGTTGGTGGCCGGCCGCGACCTGCTCGGTGACGCACGCGGTGTGGCCGACGATCCGGGCCCCCTGCGCGAAGACGCTGTTGCCGTAGGTGTGGTCGCCGTGGTGGTGGGTGTTGACCACGTGCGCCGGCATCGGGGCGCCGGAGGCGAGGAGGGCGTCGCGCAGCATCAGCGCCCGGCGCTCGGTGGCGGCGGTGTCGATCAGCAGCGTGGTGCTCCCGTCGGTCACCCAGCCCGCGTTGTTCAGGCACCAGCCCCCGTCCGGCTGTACGTAGGCGTGGACCCCGGGAGCGACTTCGCGGGTGAACGGATGCTCGGTGTGCAGCTGTGACATTTTCACGCCTTTCCCTGGTCAGACGCATGGAACGTATCAGGGCGGGGTGTACCGGCGGTGACGCGGGGGAGTCGCCGCCACGGCGTGCGGGAGCCCCGGTGCGGGTGCCTCTGCGGGAGTTCCAGCGCGGGGGTCTCAGCGGGGGAGCGCGGCCAGGGCGCGCTCGGAGATCTGCCCGGGGTCGCCGCCGATCGCGACGACGGCGCCGGCCTCGTCGGCCTCCAGGGGCTCGAGCGCCTCGAGCTGCGAGCGCAGCAGCCCGGCGGGCATGAAGTGCCCCGTCCGCGCCGCCAGACGCGCGGCGATCAGTTCCTCGGAGCCGTCGAGGTGGAGGAAGAAGAGCCCGGGGCTGTCCTTGCGGAGCCGGTCGCGGTAACGGCGTCGCAGTGCCGAGCAGCTGACCACGCCGCCCCGGTCGCCGCGCCCGGTGATCCAGGCCGCGATGGCGTCCAGCCAGGGCGCCCGGTCCTCGTCGTCCAGGGGGTGCCCGGCCGACATCTTGGCGATGTTGGCGGGCGGGTGGAAGTCGTCCGCCTCGGCGTACGGGACGCCCAGCCGCTCCGCGAGCAGCCCGCCGACGGTGGACTTGCCCGAACCGGACACGCCCATCACCACGACCACGGGCAGGTGCGGGCCCGCCTGGTCTGCCTCGTTCACCACAGGTGCCTCCTCGTACGTCCGTGACCGCCCAGGTAACGCCATAGGTACTACGTGATCAAGCGGTCTCCGGAAAATCATCATACGAAAGAGGAATCCGCGTAGGGTGTCGCCCATGGATCGGCCCACCACACAGCGGCCCGCGGACCGGCAGGGAGAACGCGGCGGTCTGCACGCCCGGGTCCTGGCGGAGCTCGGGCCCGCCATCGCCTCGGGCGCGTATCCGTCCGGCACGGTGCTGCGCATCGACGAGCTGGAGCGGCGCTACGGCGTCTCCCGCACGGTGGTCCGCGAGGCCGTACGCGTCCTGGAGGCCATGCACCTCGTCGAGTCGCGGCGCCGGGTCGGCATCACGGTGCGCCGCACCGAGGAGTGGAACGTCTTCGACCCCGCCGTCATCCGCTGGCGCCTGGCCGGGGTGGACCGGCCCCGGCAACTGCGTTCGCTCACCACGCTCCGCACCGCCGTCGAGCCCGTCGCCGCCGGTCTGGCGGCGGCCGCGGCGACCCCCGGGCAGTGCCGCGAACTGACCGTCCGCGCCGCCGAGATGGCCGCGGCCGGGCGGGCGGCCGACCTGGACGCCTACCTGGTGCACGACGTGGCCTTCCACCGCGCGGTGCTCACCGCGTCCGGCAACGAGATGTTCGCCCGCCTCGGCGACGTGGTCGCCGAGGTGCTGACCGGGCGCACCGAGCACCACGTCATGTTCAGCGCGCCCGACCCCGAGGCGGTCACCCTCCATGTCCGGGTCGCCGAGGCGGTCCGCGCCCGCGACGCGGAGTCCGCGGAGCGCCTGATGCGGGAGATCTGCGTCGGCGCGCTGCGCGAGCTCGACGTCCTGTCGCCCTGAGCGCGTCCCCGGTGCCCCGCGGCGGCGGGGGCCGAGAACGGGGTCAGCGGGTGGGGCCCGCGTGGCGGAGGATGGCGTCCACCACCTCCTGCGGGGTCTGAAGGGAGATGCGCAGCCACAGGCCGATGCGAGGGGTGCCCGCCCGCAGGGCGCGGTCGAGGTCCACCGGCGTCCACGCGCCGTAGGTCCGTCGGGCCCGCCCGTCCCGTCCCGTCCCGCCGCGCGGGCGGTGATCACCTCCGGCGAGGGCGCGAGGAGCACGATGTGCGGGGGCGGGTGCGCAACAAGGCGACGGCGTGCGCCGGTTCGTCACCTGAGGATGACGTCCTGCCGGACGGGGGCGAACCCGAACCGCCGCGTAGGCGTCCGCGCTCGACACCGCGAGGGAGTGCCGCAACCGCAGCTGCCGCAGCGCCTCGCCGGTCAGCGCCGCGAGGTCGCCGGAACCGTCGCCGGGCAGCGTCTCGGCCCGCCCGCCGACGATCATCCGCCGGGACCCGTCACCCCGGACGTGCGCCGAGCGGTGCAGCCGCTCGGCCGGCGCCTGCGCCACGGTGGACTTCCCCGACGCGGGGATCCCGGCGATCAGGGGCATCGCTCGTACGTCAACGCCGTGTGCCCTCTCCGTCGCGGCGCCGGATGCCGCACGACGGCCAGGTCGACCCTATGTTCGGAACACGTCAAGCGAAACGCTCCGGCGGGCCGAAAACCGGATGACCGGCAGGCGCCGGACTGCTGCACTGGAACGCATGACGACCGTGCCGGACGCCCCGCCGCCCCAGCCGTACCGCTGGGCCCTGTCACGCACGCGCGGCGGGGCGCCGCCGGACCGGCTGGGCAGCCTCGTTGAGGGCGCCACGCGTCCTGGCCTGTGGTATCTGCCCGAACTGACCGTGTGCACCGGAAAGGTGCTCGCCCGCTCGGGCGGCGCCGATCTGTGCTTCGTCGGACGCTCCCTGGACAGCATGTACGACCTGCTCACCGGGGCCTTCGAGGGCACCACCCGTCAGGGGCTGTCGCGGCGCCTGCCGCTGTCGCTGCGCCCGCGTCCGGAACCGGGGCCCGCCCACACGGCCCGCCTGCGCGAGCACCTCGGCGCGGCCGGGCTCGCGCCGCACGACCTGGCCCGCCGGTCCCGACCGGTCGCGCTGGTCGACCTCGTCTCCGGTGGGGGGACGTACGACAGCCTGTTCGCCGCTCTCGCCGGCTGGGTGCGCGAGAGCCGGGAGCCATGGCCGGTGGTCCGGCGCAAGCTGCGCTTCGTCGGGGTGACGTCCCGCCGGCGAACCAGCCCCACCACGTGGCGCTGGCGGCAGCACACCGCGGGAGACTGGGCGCGGTCCTTGCCCTCGGGGCACGTCACCGGGGTGTCCCTGGACCCGTGGGTGTGGTCGTACCTGGGGAACGACCAGCCCAAACTGCAGCCGTCGTTTCCGCCGAGGCGCTGGTTCGACGCGTACGCCGCGGAGCCCTGGCACGGGCCGGAGCTCCCGGCGGCGCTGGCCGAGTCGCTGGCCCTGGTCGAGGCGGGTCGCGGACGGGCGGTGCGCGAGGAACTGGTGCGGGTGATCTCACGGGAGCCCGGCTTCGCCGACCGCGAGGTCCGCGCCCTCGTCACCCCGCTGCGGGGCCTGACGCCCCCGTGCTCCCGCCCGGACGCCGGTTCCCGTGCCCGTTCCGGCCCGGGACGGCGTCAGCGGTCGTCGGCGGGGTATTCCATGATCGGGCGCAGTCGTTCGAGCAGGGCGTAGAGGGCAGCCTGCTCGGTTTCGTCCAAGGAGTCCAGTGCCGCGTGGGTGGCCCGCATCTCCTGGTGGACGTGGAGGATGGTCTCGCGTCCGCGTTCGGTGCGGACGACGTTCTTGACCCGACGGTCGGTGGGGCTCGGCTCACGGAGGACGAAGCCGTGTGCCTGGAGCCGGTCCACGATGCCGGTGACGTTGGACGCGTCGCACGCGAGCCGCTCGGCCAGAGCGTGCATGGACAGCGGGCCGTCGAGCTGGGCGAGCACCTTGGCCTGCATGGAGGTGAGCCCGTGCCGGGCGGCCGCGGCGGCGAAGTCCTGCCCCTGGGCGGCGCCGACGGCGGCGAGCAGTTCCAGCAGCTCGGTCATGGTGGGCTGCGCGGCGGTCGGGGTGCCCATGTCCGCGAGTCTACGCAACGGGCCGAGACGGCGGACCGTCGGCGCGGCCCCTCGAAGCGGCCGCCCTCAGCGCGGGCCGAGGAACACCAGCAGCGCGCCCGTGACGGCCAGGACCAGTACGCACAGCACCGCCCACGACGCCCGTGCGGCCCGCAGCGTGCCGGGCCGCCGCGCGCCCAGCGCGGTGATCCGCCGTTGAGCGGTCACGGTGAACGCCAGCCATGCCGCCGCGCACAGGGAGAGCCCCAGCAGGTCGGCCGGCGATCCCCCGTGCAGCACCGCCGCACGCCCGGCCAGCAGCGCCGCCACCGCGAAGGCGAGCGTGGTGCGGCGCCAGGCCAGCCGGGTCCGCTCGGGCTGCAGGCCCGGGTCCCGCGGCGTGTCGCCACCGGGGGCGGCCATCAGCCCGCCCACCCCAGCGTCGCGGTGAGCAGCATGGCCACCGCCACCGCCGCCACCAGCACGGCCAGCGCAGCGGGGAAACGCGAGACCGGCAGGTCCTCCCCGCGCCGCATCGCCCGCTCGCAGCGCACCCAGTGGTTCACCGCACGGATCGCGCACATCGCGCCGCCGACCACCAGCACCACCGCCAGCGTCACCCGGACCGGCCGGCGCAGGTCGCGGAGGAACTGGTCGACCGCGAACCCGCCGCCCACCAGCGCGAGCGCGGTGCGCAGCCAGGCGAGGAAGGTCCGCTCGTTGGCGAGCGAGAACCGGTAGTCGGGCGTCGTCCCCTCGTCCCGTACCCGGGTCGGGGCGAACCACAAGGCGACCGCCCCGGCCGCGGCCCGCACACGATTGATCACCGCACCACACTACCGAGCGCCGGGCGGCCGGGCGCGCCTGCGAGGTCCCGGGACGCGGCGACCCAGGCAGGCGCGCAACCTGTATCAATCGATCCAGAAATGTTATTCGCGCCGCAGGAGGAGGCGAGGGGGGAGCTGTCCGCCGACAAGCAGCCGGTGGAGCTCGCCCGCTTCCTCACCACCTTCATCCAAGGCTTGCGCGTCGTCGGCCGGGCCGGCCTCGGCCGGGCCTTCGTCGAGGACGCCGTCGACACCGCCCTGCGCTCCCTGGACTGATCGCGCCGCACCGCCCGGAACCGGGGCGGCACCCGGCGGTGTCCCCCTCCCCATGGGACCGATCGTCACCGTCATCCGGAGACTCGCGCTGTTCGGCTGGACGGAGGCACGCTGCTGCGCCTTCGCCGTCGCGCTGATGGCGGGCGTGGCCGGCTCGCGGCTGCTGCCCCCGCTGCCCGTCGCCCGCTACGACCTGCTGCTGTGCTACTGCGTGGCGCTCAGCGCGCTGTTCTGGGCCCTCGGCTGGGAGCGCGGCCGGGACGTCGCCGTCATCGCGGTGTGCCACGCCGTCGGGCTGCTCTTCGAACTCGTCAAGGTGCGCCTGGGCTCCTGGAGCTACCCCGAACCCGCGCTCACCAAGTTCGGCGGCGTCCCGCTGTACGGGGGCTTCCTCTACGCCGCCGTCGGCAGCTATGTGTGCGCCGCCTGGCGGCTGTTCGCACTGGGCCTGACCGGTTACCGCCGCCGGGCCATGACGATCCTGGCCGCGGCGGTGTACCTCAACTTCTTCACGCACCACTGGCTGCCCGACGCGCGGTGGCTGCTGGCCGTCCTGCTGCTGTGGGCCACCGCCGGCACCTGGGTGCACTACACGGTCGACGGGGTGCGCCTTCGGATGCCGCTCGCGCTCGCCTTCGTCCTCATCGGCTTCTTCCTCTGGGTCGCGGAGAACGCCGCCACCTACGTCGGCGCCTGGCGCTACCCCGGCCAGGAGCACGGGTGGGTGCCGGTCTCGCTCGCCAAGTTCGGCGCCTGGGCGCTGCTGATAAGCGTCACCTTCGTCGTCGCCACGCGCGCAGCCGCTCCCACGCCTCCAGGCCGTCGGGCACCCAGTCCCGCTCCGGCAGGAGGCGCTCCAGTTCCTCCTCCGTCACGAAGTCGTGCCAGGCGACCTCTTCTGCCTGCGGCGCGACCGGCAGGTCGCAGCGCACCTCGTACACCCGGGACCACCAGGTGTGACCCGCCGCCGCCCCCGTCCCCTCGTACAGGAAGCTGAACAGCGGCGTCGGCAGCGGCAGTCCCGAGACCCCCAGCTCCTCCTCCGCCTCACGCAGCGCCGCGTCGTCGTACTCCTCGCCCGCGCCCACCACACCGCCGACGAACATGTCGTGGAGGGAGGGGAAGACCAGCTTGTCCGCGGTGCGGCGGTGCACGAACACCCGGCCCTCGGCGTCCCTCGCCAGCACGAAGACGCAGCGGTGCCGCAGGCGGCGCGCGGTGGCCTCGCCACGCGTCGCGCGGCCGACCACCCGGTCCCGCTCGTCCACGATGTCCAGCAGCTCGTCCGCCGAGCGCGCGGCGTCCTCCACGTGCCTGCTCTCCCTTCGCACATGCGCACAAGGCCGTCGCGGGTACGGCTCCGCGGAGCCCCCATGGCGTCCTCCAGGCGTTCCATGATCGGCCCACGGCACGGTCCGGCCAAGTCCTCCGCGGTCGCGGCCCCGGCCCCGCACGTCCGTCGCGCCGTCCGCGGCAGTGTCCGACCCCGCACGCCGCCGTTCCGTTCGCGCCGCGACGAGGCGTGTGCGAGCGTCGTTGAAGGCGTATCCGCACACGCCGCGGGTAGGGAATCGGGCCCCGACGGTCCTACGGGAGGCGAGTGATGAAGCGACCCAGGATCCTGGTCGTCGGCGGCGGCTTCGCGGGCATGGAGTGCGCGCACCGGCTCGAGCGGCGGCTGAGTCACGACGAGGGCGAGATCCGACTGGTCACGCCCTGGAGCCATCAGCTCTACCTGCCCCTGCTGCCGCATGTGGCCGCCGGGGTGCTCACCCCGCAGGCGGTCGCGGTCCCGCTGCGCCGGATGCTGCACCGCACGACCGTCATACCCGGCCGGGCGATCGGGGTGGACCCGGCCGCCAAGGCCGTCGTGATCAAGAAGATCACCGACGAGGAGATCGTGGAGCCGTACGACTACCTGGTACTGGCCCCCGGCAGCGTGACCCGTACCTTCGACATCCCGGGCCTGAGCGAGTACGGGCGGGGGATGAAGACCCTCGCGGAGGCGGCGTACATCCGCGACCATGTCATCGCGCAACTGGACCTGGCGTCCGCCACCACCGACCAGGCCGAGTGGGAGTCGCGGCTGCAGTTCGTGGTGGTCGGAGGCGGCTACGCGGGCACGGAGACCGCCGCCGTGCTCCAGCGGCTCACGACAGCGGCGGCGAAGCGCTATCCGCGCCTCGACCCGGCGCTCATCAAGTGGCACCTGATCGACATCGCGCCCCGCCTGATGCCGGAACTCGGCGAGAAGCTCGGCCTGAAGGCTCTGCAGATCGTCCGCGAACGCGGCGTGGAGGTCTCGCTGGGCGTATCCGTCGCCGAGGTCACCCCCGACACCGTCACGTTCACCGACGGCCGCAAACTGCCCTGCCGCACCCTGATCTGGACCGCCGGCGTCGTGTCCAGCCCGCTGGTGACCACCCTCGGCACCGAGATCGCCAAGGGCCGGCTCGTCGCCGACGCCGAGATGCGCGTCCCTGGCGCCGATGGCGTCTTCGGACTCGGCGACGCCGCCGCGGTCCCCGACCTCGCGGTGGGCGGGGACGCGATCTGCCCGCCCACCGCGCAGCACGCCATGCGGCAGGGCAAGGCCGTCGCCGAGAACGTCGTCGCCGCGCTGCGCGGCCGTCCGATGCGGCCCTACCGGCACCGCGACCTCGGGCTCGTGGTGGACCTCGGGGGGATCGAGGCGGTCTCCAAGCCGCTCGGCATCCCGCTCAGCGGCCTGCCCGCGCAGGTGGTCGCGCGCGGCTACCACCTGGGCGCGCTGCGCACCTTCCCGGCGCGCTTCCGCGCCACCGCGGGCTGGTTCCTCAACGCCGTCGCCGGCGACGACTTCGTCCGCACCGGTTTCCAGGCCCGCAGGCCGGCCGCGCTGAAGGACTTCGAGGTCACCGACATCTACCTCAAGCCCGAGGAGATCCGCCGCCACGTCGAGTCGCTGCGCGCGACGGCCGCGTGAGCTCGCACCAGCTGTCCCACCACACCGCGCCATCCCGCATGCGAACAGGTCTGAACACATCTGAATATCTCTGAACGCCTCTGAATACATCTGAACTGAATACATCTGAACACCGACACCGCTGACGGCGAGGGACATGACCCAGCGACGTGAGACCCTGCGCATCGCCAACTGCTCCGGCTTCTACGGCGACCGCCTGTCTGCCGCCCGCGAGATGGTCGAGGGCGGCCCGATCGACGTACTGACCGGCGACTACCTCGCCGAGTTGACGATGCTGCTGCTCTGGAAGGCCCGGCAGCGCGACCCCGAGGCCGGCTACGCCACCTCCTTCCTCGCCCAGATGCGAGACGTCCTCGCCACCTGCCTGGACCGCGGCATCAAGATCGTCGTGAACGCCGGCGGGCTCAACCCCGCGGGGCTGGCCCGCAAGCTCCGCGAACTGGCCGCGGCGGCCGGGCTGCACCCCGTGGTCGCCCATCTGGAGGGCGACGACCTGCTCGACCAGCTGCCCGAAATCCAGCGCGCGGGCCACCCGTTCGCCCACCTGTCCACCGGCCTCCCGCTCGCCGACGCGGGCGTGCGCCCGCTCACCGCCAACGCCTACCTCGGCGGCTGGGGCATCGCCGAGGCCCTGCGCGCCGGGGCCGACGTCGTCATCTGCGGCCGCGTCACCGACGCCTCCCTCGTCGTCGGCCCCGCCGCCTGGGCCTTCGACTGGGCCACCGACGACTGGGACCGGCTCGCCGGCGCCGTCACCGCCGGGCACATCATCGAGTGCGGGGCCCAGGCCACCGGCGGCAACTACTCCTTCTTCACCGAGATCGAACGCCCCGTGCGCCCCGGCTTCCCCATCGCCGAACTGCGGCCCGACGGCTGCAGCGTCATCACCAAGCACGAGGGCACCGCGGGAGCGGTCACCGTCGACACCGTCACCGCCCAACTGCTGTACGAGATCGACCGCCCGGCCTACCTCAACCCCGACGTCGTCGCCCGCTTCGACACCGTGACGCTGCGGCAGGAAGGCCCCGACCGGGTGCTGGTCAGCGGCGCACGCGGCGAAGCCGCCCCGGACACCCTCAAGGTGTGCCTCAACCACCACGGCGGCTACCGCAATACGGCCGCCTTCGTGCTCACCGGCCCCGACATCGAGGCCAAGGTCCGCTTCGCCGAGGCGTCCCTGCTCGACGCGACCGGCGGGCCGTCCCGCTTCGAGACGTACGACCTGCGCACCGAGCCCACCGCGAACGGGGCGCGGCTCACCCTCACCGTCAAGGACCCCGACCGGGACAAAGTCGGCCGCGCCCTGTTCGGCGCCGTCGTCGGCACCGGCCTGTCCACCGCGCCCGGGCTGCACATGGAGCGTTTCTCCGCCAGGGCCACCGAGTACGGAGTCCACTGGCCGGCCCTCGTCCCCGCCGGCCTCGTCCGCCCCGAGGTCGTGCTCCAGGACGGCACCCGCATCCCGGTGCCGTGCCCGCCCGCCGCGTCGGCGGCACGCGTCCCGGCGCAGCCCCCGGCACCGCCCGCCCGGCCGACCGGGGGCACCACCGTGCGCGCCCCGCTGGGCCTGCTCGTCGGCGCCCGCTCCGGCGACAAGGGCGGCGACGCCAACGTCGGCCTGTGGACCCGCGACGACGCCGCCTACACCTGGCTGCGCGACTGGCTCGACGTCCCACGGTTGCGGACGCTGCTGCCGGAGGCGGCGGAACTCGCCGTCACGCGTCATGAGTTGCCCAATCTGCGCGCACTGAACTTCGTCCTCCACGGCCTGCTCGGCGACGGCGTCGCCGCCTCCACCCGACCCGACCCGCAGGCGAAGGGACTCGGCGAGTACCTGCGGGGGCTGGAGGCGGACGTTCCGGTCGGGCTCGTCCCAGGGCAGCGCCGCGCGGAGTGAGCGCACGCGCAGGGCACCGCCACCGGCGGGGCCCCCACGACACGTGCCGCGAAGGCGCGCCTCCCGGGCACGCCGCCGCCGCGCGGCCCGTGAACCGTGCTGGACCGCGCCGCCGGCTTGGTCGGCGAACGCCTCGCCGCGGCCGCAGAGTCCGTGCCGCATGGCGCCCGCGGCACGGGGGCCCGACGCACCCGTCGGTGCCGCCCGGCCCGCCGGTCTGCCGAAGCCCAGGACGCCGCCGCCCCACTGCGCCTGTCCGTCAGACGCGGAAGACCGCCCCGACGAATTCCGTCAGCAGCCGCTCCTTGAGCGGCACGGGCAGCGCGTCGAGCAGCGCGAGCACCGGCGCCGTCGGCCGCGGCAGGGCGCCGGCGCCCAGGCCCGCGAAGGCCGGCACCGCCGCCACCTCCGGCGGGCCCAGAGCGTCCGGGTCCGGCCCGGCCGAGACCTCGGCGATCCCCGGGTCCACCGCCACCGGTACGAGGGCGCGCGCCGCCTTCGGTGCGGCGTCAGATCGGCGAGGAGCGCGTCCACCAGCCCGGCCGCCGCAGGGGTCAGGGCCAGGTGCGGACTGGGCGGCAGCCCGCCGGAGGACAGTTGCGGCTGCAGGTACCAGCCGCGTTCGCGCATCTCGCCGGCGAGGTGGAGCCGCAGGCTCAGGTCGGGCGCGCCGTCGGCGCCCAGCAGCGTGAACGCGACGAGCCCGGCCTGCTGATCGCCCAGCACCGAACCCCCGCGACGGCAGGCAGTCCCTGCAGCAGCCGGTCGGCGGCCACGGCGGTGCGCTCGGCGAGCGCCCGGTTGCCGTCCTCGCCGATGTGCCGGGCCGGGCACCGTGCCGAAGGCGCCGGTGACCAGCGATCCCAGGCCGTAGCCGATCCGGACCTGCCGGGGCGGAGGCGGATCGGACGCACGGCCGGCGTCCTCGGCTGGTGAGGAGGGCAGCGTCTCCGACATGGCTCCCCCGCGGCGTCCGGGCCGTCAGAAGCGGGGCGGACGTCGCCACGCGTCCAGGTGCCCGCGCGTCAACCCGCGTACGCGTGACCCGCGTCCACCCCACCCGCGTACGCGGCGGCGCGGCGTGCCGTGCCCGGACGCCGCGCGTCGGAGGAGACCACACCCGCCCGGCGCTCGAACAGCCCTGTGGACGGGCGATTCACCCAAGCGCGGGCGCCGGCACCACCCGGCCCGTGACCTCGCCGAAGCCGATGCGGGTGCCGTCCGGGCCCGGGGCGGTCGCCGAGATGGCGAGCTCGTCGCCGTCCTCCAGGAACGTCCGCTTCGTCCCGTCCGCCAACACGAGCGGCTCCTCGCCGTTCCACGTCAGCTCGATCAGCGCGCCCCGCTGCTCGCGCCGCGGGCCGCTGACGGTGCCCGAACCGAAGAGATCGCCCGCCCGCAGCGAGGCGCCGTTCACCGTCATGTGGGTGAGCATCTGGGCGTACGTCCAGTACATGGTGGAGAACGGCGGACGGGAGACGACCTCGCCCCTCAGCCGGACCTCCACGGCGATGTCCAGCCCGCGCGGCGCGCTCCCCGTCCCCCGGTCGTCCAGGTAGGGCAGGATTCCCACGTCGTGCGCCGGCGGATCGACGCGTGCCGCCGACAGCGCGTCGAGGGGGACGATCCACGGGGAGACGGAGGTCGCGAAGGACTTCCCGAGGAACGGGCCGAGCGGCACCGTCTCCCAGGCCTGGATGTCCCGGGCGGACCAGTCGTTGAGCAGGCAGACCCCGAAGACGTGCTCCTCGGCTTCCGCCAGAGGCACCGGCACACCCTGCACCGTCGGACCGCCGACGACGAAACCGAGCTCGGCCTCGAAGTCCAGCCGCTCGCACGGCCCGAAGGACGGGGCGGACAGGCCGGCGCCCCTGCGCTGCCCGTTGGGCCGCACCACCGGCGTCCCCGACACGACGACCGTGCCGCTGCGGCCGTGGTAACCGATCGGCAGGTGCTTCCAGTTGGGCGGCAGCGGCTCCCCGTCCGGGCGGAAGATCCGTCCGACGTTCGTGGCGTGGTGCTCCGAGGCGTAGAAGTCCACGTAGTCCGCGACGTCGAAGGCGAGATGGAGCGTGACCGCGTCGCGCGGCAGCAGGTGCGGCTCGACGGCCGACCGGTGCGCCTCGTCGGTCAGCCAGGCGGTGATCAGCGACCGCACCGCGGTCCAGGCCGAACGGCCCGCCGCCAGCAGCGGGTTGAGCGTCGGCGCGGTCAGCAGCCCGGCCTCCGGACCGGCCGTGCCCGCTCCGGCGGCGCGAGCGGCGGCGCCCGCGTCGAGCACATGGTCTCCGATCGCGACGCCGATCCGGCGTTCCCGGGGACGGTCCGCGGTGGTGAAGACCCCGTAGGGCAGATTGCGGACGCCGAAGGGGGAGTCGTCCGGCACGGCGACCCAGGTGGGGGCGGCCATGGCACCTCCAGATACGTCGGGGCCGCGCTTCCTCGCGCGGTCGGCTCACCCTAACGTCCAGCGCGGCCTGCGCCGCTGTGCGGCCCCGCGTCGGTAATGTCGCCGGACATCGCCCGTTCCGCCCCTTCGCGCCCGTGGAGGACTGCGATCAGCCAACCCGGCAACCAGCCTCAGGAGGCCGACCAGCTGCGCGAACTGCTGCGCCGGCCCGAGTACCGCAGGACACTCGTGCTCTCCGCGCTGATCGGTGTTCCGGTGTCCTTGCTGGCCTTCTGGTTCCTCGTCGCGCTGCACGAACTGGAGCGGCTGCTGTGGCAGGTGCTGCCCGAGCGGTTCGGCTGGGCGGCGCCCGCGTGGTGGTGGCCGCTGCCGCTGCTCACCCTCGCCGGAGCGGCCGTGGGCCTGGTCGCCACCCGCCTGCCGGGTCGCGGCGGCCACATCCCGGCGGGCGGTCTGCACCCCGAAGGGCAGTCCCCCGCGGCGCTGCCCGGTGTGGTTTTCGCCGCGCTGGCGAGCCTGCCGCTGGGCGCGGTGCTCGGCCCCGAGGCCCCGCTGATCGCGTTCGGCGGGGGCGTCGCGCTGCTCTTCCGCGCCCTGGTCCGCAGGCCGGCCGCCCCGGGGAGCAACGCGCTGCTGGGCGCGGCCGGTTCCGCCGCGGCGATCGCCACCATCTTCGGCAACCCGGTGGTGGCCGCCGTCCTTCTGATGGAGGTGGCCGGTGTCGGCGGGCCGCGGCTGTTCGCCGTGATGCTGCCCGCCCTGCTCGCCAGCGGCGTGGGCGACATCGTGTTCACCGGCTTCGGGCGCTGGACGGGACTGCAGACGGCCCGGCTCGACATCGGCCTGCCCCGCCCGTCCACGCTCGACACGGGCGACGTGGTGTGGGGCGTGCTGCTCGCCCTGGCCGTCGGGGCGGTCGTGCACCTGATCGTCAGCGGCGGCAGGGCCGTCGCGGGGTTCGTCTCCGGTCGGCCGCTGCCGCGCACCGTGCTCTGCGCGCTGGCCGCCGGCGCCTGCGCCGCCGTGTACGCGCTGACCACGGGCCGTACGCCGGAGGACGTCGCCTCCTCCGGACAGGCGGCGCTGGCACGTATGGCCGCCGATCCGCAGGCATGGCCGGCCGGCGCCCTGGGCGCGGTGCTGCTGTGCAAGGGCGCCGGATACGCGCTGTGCCTGGGCAGCCTGCGCGGCGGCCCGGTCTTCCCCTCGCTCTTCCTGGGCGGCGCCGCAGGTCTCCTGGCTGCGCCGCTGCCGGGCTTCGGGGTGGTGCCGGCGATGGCGGCGGGTATGGCCGCGGCCGCCGCCGCCGCGATGCGCCTGCCGGTCAGCAGCGTGGTGCTCGTGGTGCTCCTGCTCGGCAACGCCGATTCTGTTCCGGTCGTGGTGCTCGCGGTGGTCGTGGCCTTCGTGGTGGTCGAACTGCTGCCCCCGGGACCGGACATCCCGCCCCTGCCGCCGCCGGGTGGGGGACCGCCCTCGGCACCGGGCCGGGCGCCGCGGCCGGTGTCCTCGCGGCCATGACGGACGCGTCGGGGTGGCGCGCCCGCCGCAGCGATCCACCGCGACGGGCGACGAAGGAACGCCCCCGCAGCGGCCTCGCCCCGAACCGCCGGCCTCACACCCTGAGCCGTGCGGGCCGGCGGAGCGAGCGGGGCCCGGCCCCCCGGCGGGTGGACGGCATCCGATGCCGCCCACGGGGTGGGTGGGGGCGCCCGCCGTGACCGGCCGGGAGGGCCCGGCGGCGGGGCTGCGGCCGCTACGGGTGTCTCCCGCCCGGCCGACCGTCGCTCTTCCCTGTTCGTGTCCGGTGCGGCCCGGACGTCCGGATCCGCTCCACCGGCGACAGCGGCGCGCCGCGCGGCGCCCGCCAGGAGGACCTGGTGCGTATCCCGGACGGGCCGGACAACCGCTCGCGGCGACGGGCCGGCCAGCGGGGGCGCTTGGCGGAGGAGCGCGTGCAACCCTCGCCTCCCGGCCGGGCCGCGACGGCCTCCGGTCAGGCGTTGCCGCCGACGACGGTGAAGCTCATCCAGGGCTCCGCGTCCGGCATGCCCGGGTTGCTGGTGTTCGTCGCCAGGTAGTAGCTCTCCGTGCCCTCCAGGTTCTTGCAGCCTGGGCCGGTGTGCAGGATCACGTCGTTGAGCGTGTTGTTCGTGACGGTCTTCGCACCCGTGGGCGGCAGGTGGTGGCAGCCGTCCACCGAGGGGCTGTCGATCTGCACCACCTTGTCGTCGGGGGTGGTGTACACCAGTGAGCCGACCGCTTTGGGGGTCAGGCCCGAGCAGCCCGCGGCGCCGAGCAGAAGGAACAGGGCGCCGGCGCGGATGCCGTGCCGCCGGAGATCTGCCAGATCTGCCATGGTGAGCGTCCTCGTCTGTGCGGAGAGCGGTGCGAAGGCAACGCTGCCCGGGCGCACCGGCGCTGTCATGCCGGAGGCGACCAGTCGGCTGAACGGCCCGTCACCGGCGCACGGGCGGGCCCCGCCATGAAGACGCCGAGGGCGCCGAAGACGCCTGTGGGCGGCACCGCCGGTCTCCCGTCGTGCCGCCCACAGGCGTCTGCGTGGTGTCCGAGGGGGGACTTGAACCCCCACGCCCGATAAAGGGCACTAGCACCTCAAGCTAGCGCGTCTGCCATTCCGCCACCCGGACAAGGTGTTCGCCACCCGGCTTTCGGCCTGGCGACGTGGAAAACAATAGCAAACATCCGGAGGTCCCCGATCGCAGGCTCCCAGCGGCCCACGCGTGACTGTCGCCCCGGGCCCCTCGCGGGTCGCGGCGGACGCGAGGGAGGATGGCCGGGACCGACGAACGAAGGAGACAACGTGAGTGAGTCGAACCCGGCCGTCCCCGCGATCACCGGAGAGGACGAGGTCGTCGACCTCTGCCGGGACCTGATCCGGATCGACACGAGCAACTACGGCGACCACTCGGGACCGGGTGAGCGGGCGGCTGCCGAGTACGTGGCGGAGAAGCTGGCCGAGGTCGGCCTGGAGCCGCAGATCTTCGAGTCGCACAAGGGGCGCGCCTCCACCGTCGCCCGCATCGCGGGCGAGGACCCCTCCCGTCCGGCCCTGCTGATCCACGGCCACACCGACGTCGTCCCCGCGAACGCGGACGACTGGACCCACCACCCCTTCTCCGGTGAGATCGCCGACGGGTGCGTCTGGGGCCGCGGCGCCGTCGACATGAAGGACATGGACGCGATGACCCTGGCCGTCGTGCGCGACATGCTGCGCAGCGGCCGCCGTCCGCCCCGCGACATCGTGCTGGCCTTCCTGGCCGACGAGGAGGCGGGCGGCGTCTACGGGGCACGGCACCTGGTCGACCGGCACCCCGGCCTCTTCGAGGGCGTGACCGAGGCCATCGGAGAGGTCGGCGGCTTCTCCTTCACCGTCAACGAGGACATCCGGCTGTACCTGATCGAGACAGCCCAGAAGGGCATGCACTGGATGCGCCTGACCGTGGACGGCACGGCCGGCCACGGCTCGATGACCAACACCGACAACGCCATCACGGAGCTGTGCGAGGCGGTCGGACGGCTCGGCAGGCATCAGTTCCCGGTGCGGGTGACCAAGTCGGTGCGGGGTTTCCTGGACGAGCTGGGCGACGCCCTGGGCACCGAGCTCGATCCGGAGGACATGGACGCCACGCTGGCCAAGCTGGGCGGCATCGCGAAGATCATCGGGGCGACCCTGCGCAACACGGCGGCCCCCACCATGCTTGGCGCGGGTTACAAGGTGAACGTCATCCCCGGTCAGGCCACCGCCCACGTGGACGGGCGCTTCCTGCCCGGGTACGAGGAGGAGTTCCTGGCCGACGTCGACCGGATCCTCGGTCCCCGCGTCAAGCGCGAGGACCTGCACTCCGACAAGGCGCTGGAGACCAGCTTCGACGGCGCCCTGGTCGAGGCCATGCAGGCGGCGCTGAAGGCGGAGGACCCGATCGCCCGTGCGGTGCCGTACTGCCTGTCCGGCGGTACAGACGCCAAGTCCTTTGACGACCTCGGCATCCGCTGCTTCGGGTTCGCCCCGCTGCAGCTGCCGCCGGAGCTCGACTTCGCGGGCATGTTCCACGGCGTGGACGAGCGCGTGCCGGTCGACGGACTGAAGTTCGGCGTGCGTGTTCTCGACCGTTTTCTCGCCAACTGCTGAAACGACGTTCGCATCATCGACATTTCTTGCCACTTAGCCGAAAAGAGTGAATGAATCCTGGTGGCAGTAGCGCGCCTTCCCTCTCGTCGTTGGTTCGTGTGCGGTCCGAGGTTGGGGCCGTTTTGCCAACAAGGAGGAAAAATGATCAAGAAGGTCGTCGCTGCTGCCGCTGTCACCGGAGGGCTCGTGGCTGCGGGTGCCGGCGTGGCCGTCGCCGACTCCGGCGCCCAGGCCGCCGCTGTCGGTTCCCCGGGGGTCCTCTCCGGCAATGTGATCCAGGTGCCTGTCAACATCCCCGTCAACCTGTGCGGCAACACCGTCAACATCCCGGGTGTGCTGAACCCGGCCCTGGGCAACGTCTGCGTCAACGACTGACGTCGCCGCGGGCCGCACTGCTGCAGGCCTGATCCCGGCGGCCCCGGATGAGCGATTTCCGCCTTTCGGGGCCGCTGCACCGGCTAGGGGTGGGACACCGGTTATCCGGCCCCGGGGGGTCATTCATTCCCCCGGCGGGCGACTGTCCGTCGGTTTCCATATCGGAAAAGCAAGAGGCAGGGACATTCAATGCGACAAGTCGCGAAAAAGGGGCTGCTCACGGCAGTCGCGACAGGCGGCGTGCTCGCCGTCACCGGCGGTATGGCCTACGCGGACTCCACCGCGTCCGGGGTCGCCGCCGGATCCCCGGGCGTTCTGTCCGGCAACACCATTCAGGCGCCGGTGAACATTCCGGTCAACGTCTGCGGCAACACCGTCAACGTCGTCGGGCTGCTCAACGCGGCGGCGGGCAACGTCTGTGTCAACGGCTCCGTCGACCACGGCGGGGTCCAGGGCTACGGCAAGGGCGCCAAGAGCTACGGCAAGAAGGCCGGTGGCGGCTACGGCGCCAAGGCCGCCGGAAGCTACCGCGACAAGGACGGCGGCTACGGCAAGGGTGGCTACGGCGGCAAGAGCTACGGCCAGGGTGCCAAGAGCTACGGCGGTGCCAAGGGCTACGGACAGAACCGCACCCTCGGTGCCGGCGGCCACGGGCACGGCAGCGGCGCCTCGGCCCGCGGCGCGGCGGTCGGTTCCCCGGGCGTCCTGTCCGGGAACGTGATCCAGGCGCCGGTCAACATCCCGGTCAACGTCTGCGGCAACACGGTCAACATCCCGGGCGTGCTGAACCCGGCGCTGGGCAACACCTGCGCCAACACCGGTGGCCACTACCACGAGCAGGGCGGCAAGGGCCAGCACCACGGTCCTGACAAGCACGGCGACCGCAACAAGCCGGGCAAGGAGCACGGCGGCGGTGGTGGCGGCGGTGGTGGCGCCGGCGGCGGTGGCGGCGGTGGCGGCGGCGGTGGCGGTGGCGGCAAGCAGGCTATGGGCCACGGCGGTCCGTCCCTGGCCCGCACCGGTGCCGGCGACGTGGCGACAGGACTGCTGACCAGCGCCGGTCTGCTGCTGGGTGGTGCGCTGCTCTACCGCCGTGCCCGCACGGTCAAGAACTGAGCGTCACGGTCTCACCCTTTCGGGGCCCCGCGTTTCGCGGGGCCCCGTTCCATGTCCGGGACGCCTCACCAGGTGGCGCGTATCTGCCGGATGATCCGGCGGCGGAGCCGCACCCTTCGGCTGCCGTCCGGGTAGAGGCGGAGCCGGTCGAGCTCCCAGTGACCGTACTCGGCGTGGTCGGTCAGCAGGCGATGAGCCTCCTTGCGGGAGACCTCACGTGGCACGTACACATCTCTGAATTCGTATTCGGGCATCGCATCCATTGTGCGGGGAACGCCTCCATACGGATAGCGTCTTCTGCATGTCTGATGCCGCGCAGCCCGCCGTCGCCGAGGTACGAGCCGCCGTCGAGGCGGTGAAAGCCGCGCTGGACCGCCATCTGGCCGCGGTCGAGAACCGCACCGGGGAGGACGATCCCGCGGTCCACCGGGCCTTCGAGGCGCTCGCCTCGGCCGCCGAGGCCTACGACGAGCTGCTCTACGACACCTATGACGAGGTCACACCCTTCGAGGTGCCGCTCGGGGACACCCTGCCGGACTACTCCGGGCCCGCGGAACCGGACGCGATCAGTGTGCTGATCCGCCGGGACTACACCGTGGCCGACCCCGAGCGGCTGCGCCGGCAGGCGGAACGGCTCTCCGAGTCCGCCGCGGCCGACGGTGGGGACGTCGGCGCGGCGGTGGGTGTCCTCTTCGGGGAGTACGAGCCCGACGAGATCGCCGAGCGCCACAGCGAGTTCGGCCTGGAGGAGGGAGACTCCACGCTCTGGGTCACCGCGGCGGGGCCCGCGGAGCCGGGCGAATGGCTCTCCGCGCCCTTCGACCAGGTGGACCCGCGGCATCTGCTCTGCCGCTTCGACGTCAGCGCGGTCTACGACGACGAGGCCGACGCGGACGCACTCGACCGACTGGCCTGAGCCGGCGCCGGGGCGGCTCCGCGGCGAGGCCCGCGGAGCCGGAACGGGGCCCGGGGAGCCGCCCCGGGCCCACGCGGCGATCATTCGGCGGCGGTGGCCGCCTGCTCGCGCAGGATGTCCCGCAGCCGAGTCGTCCGCTCCCTCGGGGGGACCTCCGCCACGGCGCGCGGGAGCGCCTGCTCGACGCCCTGCACCACCGACAGATGGCGCTCCCCGCGGCTGAAGGCGGTGTAGATCCAGGCCCGGGTGAGGATCTCCGCGGCGTCCCCCGGCAGGACCACCACGGCGGCCGGCCAGCGGCGGCCCGCCGCCTGGTGCGCGGTGATCGCCCAGCCGTGCCGCACCACGGAGGGCACCGCGTCGGGCACGACCACCACGGGAGTGCCCCCGCAGTCGAGCCGCAGGCCCTGCGCGTCTGCGGAGACGACCGTGCCCGGGACGGCCGCCCCCGGTGTCGGGGCGTACACGATCCGGTCGCCGGGGTCGAAGCCCGCGAAGCGGCCCGGTCCGGGGTTGAGACGCTCCTTGAGCGCGGTGTTGAGCGCCCCGGTGCCTGCGGCGCCGCCGTGCACCGGAGTGATCACCTGGGTCTGCTCCGGGGGTACGCCGATGACCCGGGGCACGGAGTCCACGACCAGCTGGACGGTGCGGTGCACGGCTTCTCCCGCGTCCCGCACCGGGACGATCACGACCTCCCTGCCCGGGGCGTCGACGGCGGCCAGTTCGCCGAAGCCGATGCCGGAGACCAGCTCGCCGACCGGGCCCGGGTCAGGCGTGCGCGAGGCGACCTGCGGGCACACCTTCGCCGCCAGCAGGTCGGCGAAGACCCGGCCGGGCCCTGCGGACCACAGCACCGCCGGGTCACCGGAGAGCACCAGGCGCGCCCCGTCGGGAACGGACTCGACCAGGGTCGCGGCCGTCTCCACGTCGAGCTGGGGCGCGTCCAGCACCGCCAGCAGGTCGAGCGCCAGCGCGTCGTCCTCGTCGCGGCCGGGGCCCTCGGAGCCCGAGAGCAGCCCGGCGAGGGTGGCAGTCGCCTCCGTGTCCACGGAGCCGGCGAGCCGCCGCCTGCCGTCCTCGGTGGCCGCGACGGCATAGGCCCGCAGTCCGAGGGAGCGCGCGGCCGCCACCAGCGCCGCCGGCTCCTCCCGGGCGGCCTCCCCGCCGGTGTGCAGGACCAGCCCGCTTGAGGCGACCGCCCGGATCAGCGCGGCGGCGGACGGCGACGGGACCGCGCCCGCCGCGCCCTCCCAGTCCTGCGGCATCTCGTCCCGCGAGGCCTCGTCCCGCGACGCGTCCGCGTCGATGGTGTTCAGCAGCCTGCCCAGGCCGTCCGCGAGGCTCTCCTCGGCCAGGGCGTAGCGGTCCAGGCCGAGAAGCAGCCGAACCGGGGCCTCGTCGTCGTCCTCCTCCCCGGCCGCCGGACGGGCGTCCACGCGCTCGTCCGGTACGTGGAAGACGAGCACCAGGCCGTCCGCGACCGCGGCCCTCAGGGTCTCCTCGGCGTCGGTGACACCGTTGCGTTCGAGCGCCGCGCCGAGCGCGCCCCACTCGAGCGCGGTGTGGCCGCGCTCGGCCGCCCGCTCCAGCAGCCAGACGACCAGCGCCCGCACCCGCCGCGGGTCGTCGGGGTCGCAGCCGCTGCCGAGGAGCGCCTTGGCGAAGCCGTCCGCCTGGTCCACCCGGACCCCGGCGAGCGCCAGCACCTGCCACGGGTCCTCGCGCAGCGCATCCCCGGCCCGCTCGCCCAGCGCCGCCACGGCGGCCTCTGCCAGGCTCTCCGGGGCCCCGCCCGCCGCCAGCACCGTCCGCGCGGCTGCCACGGCGTCCCCGCTGAGCCGAGCCGGCAGCACGGGCGGCGCCGCGGGGCCCGACACCGGCGCGGGGGAGGGGGCCGCCGCGGGGCGCGGCGGCGTGGGACGCGCGGACCCCCCGCTCCGGGCGGGCGCCGGGCGCTCCCCGCGCTCGATGGCGCGCACCGCGGCGGCCAGGTCCGTGAGTTCGGCGGGCAGCTGCGAACCGACGCCCTCGGTGGACGGCCGGGGAGCCGGGGTCTCCTCGCCGGCAGCCTCCTCCGGCACGGCGCGCCCCTCGGGGTCGCGCCCCGCGCGCTCCTCGCGGTCCTCGGTCACGGTGGCCTCCGTTGTACGGCGGACTACGGTCGGGGCCCGATCACAGCGTGCTCCAGTCGTGGTCCGGATAGCGGTGCACCGGCGCAGAAACGTCGTCCAGCGCCTGGCAGATCTCATCCGGAAGACTAAGGGTCTCCACTGACAACGCCTCCGCGAGCTGCCTGGCGGTACGCGCCCCGACGATCGGCGCCGTGACCCCGGGGCGGTCCCGCACCCAGGCGAGCGCCACCTGCAGCGGGCTGGCTGCCAGTCCGTCGGCCGCTATGGCGAGCGCGTCCACGATGCGCCGGGCGGTGCCGTCGAGGTAAGGGGCGACGAAGGGCGCCATGTCCGCGGAGCCACCGCGGGAGTCCTGCGGGGTCCCGTGCCGGTACTTGCCGGTCAGCACCCCGCGGCCCAGCGGCGAGGAGGGCAGCAGCCCGACCCCCAGGTCCAACGCGGCGGGCAGCACCTCGCGTTCGATCCCGCGCTGCAGCAGCGAGTACTCCATCTGCGTGCTGGCCAGCGGTGTGCGCGTCGGCACGGCCTGCTGCCAGGTGGCCGCCTTCGCCAGCTGCCAGCCGCAGAAGTTGGACACCCCCACGTAGCGGGCGCGGCCGGAGCTCACTGCGAGGTCGAGGGCCTGCAGGGTCTCTTCGAGCGGGGTGGCGGAGTCGTACGCGTGCACCTGCCACAGGTCGACGTGGTCCGTCCCGAGCCGCTCCAAGGAGGCGTCCAGCGCGGCCAGCAGATGGCCGCGTGAGGCGTCGAAGCGGCGGTCGGGGTCGGGGACGCTGCCGGCCTTGGTGGCGATCACCAGGTCCGAGCGCGGCACCACGTCCTCGATCAGCCGCCCGAGGAGGTACTCGGCTCCGCCGTCCCCGTACACGTCCGCGGTGTCCACGAGCGTGCCGCCGGCCTCCCAGAAGGCCTTGAGCTGGTCGGCGGCGTCGAGTTCGCCGGTGTCGCGTCCCCAGGTCAGTGTGCCGAGCCCGAGCCGGGACACGCGAAGACCCGTGCGGCCGAGGTGCCTTTGCTCCATGAGGGGTGAGATTACTGGTCGTCGGGAGCTTTGGGCAGAAGTGACGTACCCGACAGGCTCCGGCGCGCGCCGGGACCCGGTAGGGTCCGGGGGACAACGACGTTACTCATCGGTAAGGGGATCGCCATGCGGCTCGGGATCAATCTCGGATACTGGGGCGCCGGGATGGACGCCGACAACCTCGCCGTGGCACGGGAGGCGGACCGCCTCGGCTACGCCGTGTGCTGGGCGGCCGAGGCCTACGGCTCGGACGCGCCCACCGTGCTGGCGTGGGTGGCCGCGCAGACCGAGCGCATCGACGTCGGATCGGCCATCCTCCAGATCCCGGCCCGGACGCCCGCGATGACGGCGATGACCGCCGCCACCCTCGACTCCCTGTCGGGCGGCCGCTTCCGGCTGGGCCTCGGCGTTTCCGGGCCCCAGGTCTCCGAGGGCTGGTACGGCGTCAGGTTCGACAAGCCGCTGGCCCGCACGCGCGAGTACGTCGAGATCGTCCGCAAGGCGATGTCCCGGGAACGGCTGAGCCACGAGGGCGCGCACTGGACGCTGCCGCTGCCCGGCGGCCCCGGCAAGGCGCTCAAGCTGACGGTGCACCCGGTGCGCGAGCGCGTCCCGCTGTACATCGCGGCGATCGGCCCGAAGAACCTGGAGCAGACCGGCGAGATCGCCGACGGCGCGCTGCTGATCTTCGCCTCCGCCGGCCATCTGGAGGACACCGCGCTCCGCCACATCCGGGCGGGCCGGGAGAAGGCCGGGAAGACCATGGACGGCTTCGACGTCTGCCCGACCGTGCCGCTGGCCGTCGGCGAGGACGTGGACGCCCTGGCCGACCTCTTCCGCCCCTACACGGCCCTGTACGTGGGCGGCATGGGAAGCCGGGAGCAGAACTTCTACAACAGGCTGGCGCAGCGCATGGGGTACGAGAAGGAGGCGGCCGAGATCCAGGACAAGTACCTGGCCGGCGACAAGGACGGCGCGGCCGCCGCGATCCCGCGCGAACTCATCGACGCGACCACCCTGCTGGGCTCCGTGGCGCGGATCGCCGACCGGATGCAGGCCTACGCGGCCGCCGGCGTCACCACGCTGACCCTGTCCCCGGCCGGATTCACCCTCGACGAGCGGGTCGCCGCGCTGCGGGCGGGCGTCGAGGCGCTGGAGCGCGCAGGGCTCGCGGAGTAGCCGGGTCGGCGGGCGGCCGCAGGGGGAGCGGCCACACCGGTCCCGGCTCAGCCCTGGACCAGGCGCCCCATCATCCGCCCGAAGTCGATCAAGCGCGCTATCTGGCCCGCCCCGCCGTCGTCGAGGGACTTGCTGAACCGGAACGACTCCGGGCGGAAGCGGGCGGCGGTGACCGAGCCGTCGGCGTCGCCGCGCACCGCGCTCAACTCCTGCGGCATGGTGGTCGCCAGCACCACAAACACCCCGCGGTCGATCCGCCGGCCCTGCTCGTCGCGGCCCACCAGGGTGCGCATGCCGACGTGGCCGATCGCCGCCAGGGGCAGCACCTGCACGGAGGAGTCCAGCACCAGGCCGCCCGGCGCGTCCTCGTCGGCCACCTCCTCGCTGTGCCACAGGATGAGCCGCCGGCCGTCGCAGACGGCGGCCTCCTGCCACACCGAGGTGCCGGCCTCCGTCAGGTCGACGACGCGTTCGAGGGTGAAACCGCGGACCCGCCGCCTGCCCAGGACGCCGTCGATCGCCTCGAGAGCCACATCGGCGTGGAGGAAATAGGCGCGTGCCGCATCGTCAAGGCGTGCGTAAGGGGCCCAGTCCGATCCCGCCGGGCCCCCGGGCAGCGCCGTCGTCCGGCTGCGCGTCGCCTTGCTGAACATGTCTAGGTCGTGACCCCTCCGAGGGGCTATGAAATCACGGGCACTTCGGCCTGCGGCAGGGCCCCTCGGTTTCCGCGGCCGTGGTGGGGGCTCGGGGGTCTTCCCCGCCACGGCCGTCACCAAACACAACGCCCGGAAGCGCCCGGGGTTACGCGCCGTGCCGGACGGCGCTCATCCGATCGGCCGATTCGGCGCCCGGGGAGGTTGCCCCGTTCCCGGACGGCGACTTGACTCTCCCTTGCGAATGCCCGATTCGCGCAGGAGGTACGGCATGCTCTCCGCCCGGAATCTGTTCCAGGAGATCCTCGACAACGACGACTCTTTCCGGCTGTTCTGCTCGATCGCCGCCAGCGGGGAGTCGCAGGGCGGCTGGGAGAACGGAAGGATCGCCGCGCTGGTCCCCGAGTCCCAGCGGGAACTGGCCCCCAAGATCGCCCGGCACGGCGCGGACGAGGACAAGCACGGCCGGATCTTCCACGCCCTGATGCGCAAGCGCGGCCTCGAACCCGTGCCGGTCCCGCCCGAGGCCGACTACACCATGCTCCTCGAGCGCGGCGGCATCGGTCTCGCCCACGACAAGCTGCGCCGCGACGAGCCGCTGACGGAGCGGGACATCGTCACCTACCTCGCGCACAGCCGGGTCACCGAACAGCGTGCCTCCGAGCAGATGGCGCTGCTCACCAGGTACTTCGCCGGCCATGCCGGCATCGGCAGGGCGGTCCGCATGATCTCCGCCGACGAGGACAACCACCTCGCCTACTGCCACGAGGAACTGCTGCGCCTTGCCGACGCCGGCCACGGCGCGACCATCGAGCGCACCCTGCGCGAGTGCGCCCACGCCGAGATCCGCGTCCACCGCGACGTGAGCCTGGCCGTCATGGGGCACATGGGGCGGATCCTCGGCTGGTCCAGGGCGAAGGCGGCGGTGCTGCGCGCCGGCATCCACGGGGCCTACGCGTACGAACGGCTGGCCGGCTGGCGGCGGATGGTCCGGCTCGCCATGCCCCAGCGGCGTGACGCCCTCGGCGGTCCCGAGCCCGCGGCGGAACCGGCTCTCTGAACGGGCTTCCGCCCCCGGCCGGCGTGCCGCGCGGGACGCCGGAGCCGCTCGGGGTCGGCGTGCCGCTCGAACGTTCCGGTACGGCAGGGCCCCGGACACGGCGACGACGGCCAGGTCCGCGGGGCGGTCCCACGGCGGCCCGCGACGGGCTCCGGGCTCGTACACGATCCCCCGGCAGGCGGCCGTCACCGGCGGCGCCCCCTCCGGCGCCTCGGCGAGGTCCTCGGAGGCGTCGGTCCGCTCCCCCGACGCGGTGGACGGCAGAGTCGGCGATCGCCTCTGTCCCTTTCCGCGCTCCGCCGGCACCACACCGGACACCTGTGGCCGTAGGGTGGCGGGCATGCCCACCGTGATCCTGGTCCGGCACGGCCGGTCCACCGCCAATGCGGAGAAAGTGCTGGCCGGACGGCTCCCCGGAGTCGCCCTCGACGAGACCGGACGCGACCAGGCCGCGGCGCTGGCGGCCCGGCTGGCCGGACTGCCGCCGGCCGCCGTCGTCACCAGCCCGCTGCAGCGGTGCCGGGAGACCGTGCAGCCGCTGCTGGACGCGCTGCCCGGTGTGCCGCTCCATGTCGAGGAGCGGATCACGGAGTGCGCCTACGGCGACTGGAGCGGCCGCAAGCTCGCCGAGCTGGCCGACGAGCCGCTGTGGGGCGTGGTGCAGCGCTATCCCTCGGCCGCCGTCTTCCCCGGTGAGGAGGGCGAGTCGGTGCGCGCCATGCAGAACCGCGCCGTCGACGCGGTACGCGAGTGGAACACGCGCATCGAGGAGACCCACGGACCTGACGCGCTCTATGTGATGTGCTCCCACGGCGACGTCATCAAGTCGATCGTCGCCGACGCCCTCGGCGTGCACCTGGACCTCTTCCAGCGCATCGCCGTCGATCCCTGCTCGGTCACCGCCATCCGCTACACCCAGGAGCGGCCCTTCCTGCTCCGGCTCGGGGACACCGGCAGCCTGGACGGCCTGCGCCCGAGGGAGCGGCCCGCCGCGGCCCCGGGTGACGCGGAGGTCGGAGGCGGCGCGGGCGCATCGTGATCAGCTTCCGCAGTAGGGTGGACCGAACCGCCAAGAGACCGAACTAACGGAGCAGGACGTGCCTCGTCAGGTGTTCCTCTACGACAAGCCGGAACGCTTCGTCGCCGGCACCGTGGGCCAACCAGGTCAACGCGCCTTCTTCCTGCAGGCGAGCGCCGCCGGCCGGACGACCAGCGTCGCGCTGGAGAAGACCCAGGTCGAGGCCCTCGCCGAGCGCATCGACGAACTGCTGGACGAGGTCGTGCGCCGCACCGGCGGCGCCGCCCCGGTGCCGGCCGTGGCCCCCGCGGAGCTGATGGACAACAAGCCGCTCGAGGTCCCCGTCGAGGAGGAGTTCCGGGTCGGCACGATGGCCCTGGCCTGGGACGGCGCCGAGGAACGGATGATCCTCGAGGCCCAGGCGCTGGTCGAGATCGAGGCCGAGGACGAGGACGGCCTCGAGGCGGCCGAGGAGATGCTCCTGCAGGACGAGGAGAACGGGCCCCCGCTGCTGCGGGTGCGCCTGACCGGCGCCCAGGCCCGCTCCTTCGCCAAGCGCGCCCTCGACGTCGTCGCGGCCGGCCGCCCGCCCTGCCCGCTGTGCAGCCTGCCCCTGGATCCGGAAGGACACGTATGCCCGCGTCAGAACGGGTACCGGCGGTCGGCGACGGCCTGAGCGGGGACATAGCGGCCGAGCTGCTCACGCATGGCGAACTGACCGTGCGCGGGCGGCTGCGCGACGCCTCCAACGCGGTGCTCTACTGCGCCGTCGAGCACGACGGGGTGTCCGCCCACTGCGTGTACAAGCCGGTGGCCGGCGAGCGGCCGCTGTGGGACTTCCCCGACGGGACGCTCGCGCAGCGCGAGGTCGCCGCCTATCTGGTCTCCGAGGCCACCGGCTGGAGCCTGGTGCCGCCGACCGTGCTGCGGGACGGCCCGTACGGCCAGGGGATGGTCCAGCTGTGGATCGAGACCACGCCGGAGGACGGCGAAGGGCTCCTCGCTCTCGTCGAGGGGGAGGAGCCGGGCGAGGGTTGGAAGGCCGTCGGCTTCGCCGAGGTCGGCGAGGGCCGCACCGCGCTGCTGGTCCACGCCGACGACCCCCGGCTGCGCCGGCTGGCCGTCCTGGACGCCGTGATCAACAACGCCGACCGCAAGGGCGGCCACCTGCTGCCGGCCGCGGACGGGCAGCTGTACGCGATCGACCACGGCGTGACCTTCAACACGCAGAACAAACTCCGCACGCTGCTGTGGGGCTGGGCCGGCGAAGCGCTCACCGACGAGATCGTCGAAGTCCTCGGCACGCTCTCCGCGCAGCTCGCCGACGGCAGCCTCGGCGCCCGGCTCGCGGAGCTCATCACGGCCGACGAGCTCGGGGCGCTGCGGGACCGCGTCGCCGCGCTGCTGGCCTCCGGGCGCCATCCCGAGCCCTCCGGGGAGTGGCCCGCGATCCCCTGGCCGCCCATCTGATCCGCGGCCCCGGACGTCCCGGCGCGTACACCGGGTCGTTTGTCGCGGACGCGGGCGGTTAATCTCATGACATGCATGCCTGGCCCGCTTCCGCCGTCCCTGCCCTCCCGGGCACAGGGCGCGACCTCCGCCTCCACGACACCGCGACCGGTGGCCCGGTGACCCTGAGCCCCGGTCCGGTAGCCCGCATCTACGTGTGCGGCATCACCCCCTACGACGCCACCCACATGGGTCACGCGGCCACGTACAACGCGTTCGACCTCGTGCAGCGCGTGTGGCTCGACACGAAGCGCCAGGTCCACTACGTCCAGAACGTCACGGACGTCGACGACCCGCTGCTGGAGCGGGCCGACAAGACCGGCGAGGACTGGACGGCCCTCGCCGAGCGCGAGACCACTCTGTTCCGCGAGGACATGACCGCTCTGCGGATGCTGCCGCCGGCCCACTACATCGGCGCCGTCGAGGCCATCCCGGGGATCGTCCCGCTGGTCGAGCGGCTGATCGAGGCCGGCGCAGCGTACGAACTCGACGGCGACATCTACTTCCACGTCGACTCCGACCCCCGCTTCGGCAGCGTCTCCCACCTGGACGCGGCCGCGATGCGCGCCCTGTCGGCCGAGCGCGGCGGCGACCCGGACCGCCCGGGCAAGAAGAACCCCCTCGACCCCGTTCTGTGGCTCGCCGCGCGCGAGGGGGAACCCAGCTGGGACGGCGGCAGCCTCGGCCGGGGACGTCCCGGCTGGCACATCGAGTGCGTCGCCATCGCCCTCGACCACCTCGGCATGGGTTTCGACGTGCAGGGCGGCGGTTCCGACCTCGCCTTCCCGCACCACGAGATGGGCGCTTCGCACGCCCAGGTACTCACCGGCGAGTTCCCCATGGCGAAGGCCTATGTGCACGCCGGCATGGTCGCGCTGGACGGCGAGAAGATGTCCAAGTCCAAGGGCAACCTCGTCTTCGTCTCCCGGCTGCGCCGCGACGGGGTGGACCCGGCGGCCATACGGCTCAGCCTGCTGGCCCACCACTACCGCGCGGACTGGGAGTGGACGGACGCCGTGCTCGCCGACGCCGTGGAGCGGCTGGCCCGCTGGCGCGCGGCCGTCGCCCGGCCCGACGGCCCGCCGGCGGAGGCGCTGCTCGAGGAGATTCGCGAGGCCCTCGCCGACGACCTGGACGCCCCGGCCGCGCTCGCCGCCGTGGACCGCTGGGCCGCCCGGCAGGAGACCGAGGGCGGCAGCGACACCGGCGCCCCCGGCCTGGTCTCCCGCGCCGTGGACGCGTTGCTCGGCGTCGCGCTCTGACGCGCCGCGGGAGCCTTCCGGAGGCTCCCGCGGAAACGGGCGGCCCGGCCGCCGTCCCCGTGCGGGGCGGCGGCCGGGCCGTTCGCTTTCCTGACGTCATCGAGGTCCCGGGCCCTCGCCGTGGCCGCCCCCGGCAGGCCGGAAGGGCCCGTGGGCCGCATGGCGCTGGTGGGCCGCAGGAGGCCGGATGGGCCCGCCGAGTCACTCCCCGTCGGGGCCGTCCTCCTTCTCGTCCCGGTCGTCCTTGGGCTTCGGCGACATGTCCCGCAGGTAGGGGCCCGTGTCGGACTCACCGGCCTGCGGGTCGCGGCGCCGCAGGTAGCGCTCGAACTCGCGGGCGATGGCCTCCCCCGAGGCCTCCGGCAGTTCCGCCGTGTCGCGGGCCTCCTCCAGCGTCTGCACGTACTCGGCGACCTCGCTGTCCTCGGCCGCCAGTTGGTCCACGCCGACCTGCCAGGCACGCGCGTCCTCCGGCAGCTCGCCGAGCGGGATGCGCAGGTCGAGCAGGTCCTCCAGACGGTTGAGCAGCGCCAGCGTCGCCTTCGGGTTCGGCGGCTGCGACACGTAGTGCGGCACGGCCGCCCACAGGCTGACCGCCGGGATGCCTGCGTGGGTGCAGGCCTCCTGGAGGATGCCGACGATGCCGGTGGGGCCCTCGTAGCGGGACTCCTCCAGGCTGAGTGCGGTCGCCAGGTCCGGGTCGGAGGTGACGGCCGTGACCGGCACCGGACGGGTGTGCGGGGTGTCGCCGAGCAGCGCCCCCATGACCACCACCATCTCGATGCCGAGCTCATGGGCGAAGCCCAGGATCTCGTTGCAGAACGAACGCCAGCGCATGCTGGGCTCGATGCCCCGTACGAGGACGAGGTCGCGTGGCTTGGGGGTCTCGATGCGGATGACCGACAGCCGCGTGGTCGGCCAGGTGATCCGCCGTGTGCTGCCGTCCATCCAGACCGTGGGGCGGTTGACCTGGAAGTCGTAGTAGTCCTCGGCGTCCAGCGCGGCGAACACCTCGCCCTTGAACTCCCGGTCCAGATGCCCGACCGCGGCGGAGGCGGCGTCCCCGGCATCGTTCCAGCCCTCGAACGCGGCCACCATGACCGGGTCGATCAGCTCGGGAACCCCCTCGAGCTCGATCACCCAGCGCCTCCTTCCGGCCGGAAGGGGGCGTGTCCACCCCCGCCGGCTGCCGTTCCTTCGCGTGCGGCACCAGCCTACGGCTTCGCGAGGCAGGTGCCGCCCCGCCTTCACAGGGGATGATCCCCCGCGTCATCGGACGTACGCGTCGTCATCCGCCACTCCAGGCCGAGCGGTACGCGGCCCAGTCCGCCGGGGTGGCGGCGAAGTCGACGTACAGCGCGAGGCCGAAGCGCTCGCGGGCCGGCGCCTGCCGGGCGAGGCCCAGCCGGGCGCCGCGCACGGCGGCCGCGACGGTCTCCGCCGCGGCGTGGTGGCCCCAGCTGTCCGTGTGGTAGCCGGGCAGGCCGACGAGCAGGTCCGTGTCCGCCGGGGTCACCTCCAGGGCCAGCGCCGTCTGCTGGGCGACGTAGCCGCCGTAGAGGCTCTCCAGGGGCAGGGCGGTGTCGTAGGTCATCATCGCGACCTGGTCGACCCGCCGGGCCACCTCGCCGAAGTAGCGCTGCGACCACCACTTCGGGTGGCCGAACAGCGTGCCGCCGACCGTGTGCAGGGAGGGCAGCGGGTCGATCTGGTGGGTGGCGACCGACAGCGGAACCCCCCGGGCGGCGGTGAGCCGGTGCACCGAGTCCAGCAGGGTGAGGAAGTCGCGGTCGTCGGAGTACATCGGCTCCAGATCCAGGTGGACCCCGTCGAAGCCGGCCGCCAGGACCTGGGCGGCGCCGGCCTCGACGCGGGCGCGGGTCGCCGGGTCGTCCAGGCGCAGCCCCTCGGAACCGTCGTGCGACAGGACCTGGCCGAGCCACGCCTGGACGCGCACCCCCGGCAGCGCGGTGTGCAGTCGGCGGATCATGTCCCGCGCGCCCGGGTAGAGGCCGGCGTCGAGGCGCCCGTCGAACTCCAGGGGCCCGGTGTGCACATACAGGTCCCGGGTGCCGCTGCCGCGCACCTCACGGGCCAGCTCGGCAAGCTCGGCGCTGCCCCGTTCCCCGTCCACCCACGCGTGACCGAGCCACACCGCGTTCCGGCCCCGGTCGGCGCCGGCGCCGGAGGGGTCGCCGACGTACTCCAGGCGCAGGGCGAGCCCGGCGGCGAGCACCGGGAGCAGGACGGCGAGGACGGCCGGCAGCGCGGCGCGGCGCAGCGTGCGGGCCGAGGGGCGGCGCAGGCGCAGCGTGAGGTGTGGATTCATCCGATCCCTCTTCTCGATTACACAGACGAAGGATCGGACGCTCCCCGGCACGGAACGGTTCGCCCGCGGGCGGGGCACCGGGGATACGGGGCGCGCCGCCGGGGATGTCAGAGGGTGGAGCGCAGCCACTGCTCCACGCTGGCGACGTGCACCGTCGCCCAGGAGCGCGCCGCCTCCGCGTCCCGGTCCCGCAGGGCCGCCAGGATCGCCCGGTGCTCGTGCAGGGTCCGGCTGACCGCGTCCTCCTGGGTCAGCCCGCGCCAGATCCGGGCCCGGGTGGTGGGCCCGGACAGCCCGTCCAGCAGCGAGCACAGCACCGAGTTGCCCGAGGCCTGCACGATGCCGCGGTGGAACTCCAGGTCACCGGCGACCAGTTCCTCCACCGAGGGCGCCGCGCCCAGCGCGTCCAGCTGCTCGGACAGGGCGTCGAGCCGGGACTCGGATATGCGGGCCGCCGCCATCGCCGTGGCCGCCGGCTCCAGGATGCGGCGCACCGCGAGGAACTCCAGGACGGTGTCGTCGCGGTGGAAGTCCACCACGAAGCTCAGCGCCTCCAGCAGCAGCTGCGGATCCAGGCTGGTGACGTAGGTGCCGTCGCCCTGCCGTACGTCGAGGATCCTGATCAGGGACAGCGCGCGGACCGCCTCGCGCAGGGAGTTGCGCGACAGCCCGAGCTCCGCGGCCAGTTCGCTCTCCTTGGGGAGCCGGTCGCCGGGGCGCAGCGCGCCGGAGACGATCATGTCCTTGATCTTCTCGATCGCCTCGTCGGTGACCGACATCAGTCCCTCGCCTCCCCGGACATCCGATGTATCGGCCCATTATGCCCGCACGGCCGCCTCCGGGGAGGCCTCGTCGCAGGGCCCGCTCCACCGCTTCGGCCCCAGAACGCCGCAAGGCCGTGTCCGCAGCAGCGGACACGGCCTTGCGGCTCACGACATCACCGTCGGGACGACAGGATTTGAACCTGCGACCCCTTGACCCCCAGTCAAGTGCGCTACCAAGCTGCGCCACGTCCCGGTGAGGCCCCCGGGGCGGCGCCCCGGAAGATCACGTAATGAGGAGGATACCCGAACCTCGCTGATCAGCCGAATCGCTCGATGCGGATCCGGTCGAGCGGCTGCCCGCCGTCCGCGAGCAGACGCGAGGCGTGCTCGGCGAAACCGTTGCCACCGCAGACGTACGCCTCCCAGCCGCCGCGGGGCGGATCCGACAGGTGCGGGGCCAGGTGGGCGGCGGTCAGACGGCCCTCGGCACGGGTGAGCAGCACGGTCGTCTCCGGCCCGTACTCGGCGGCGTAGATCAGGTCCTCACGGGTGCGGGCCGAGACGATCAGCCGCAGCGGCACGTCCAGGCCGCGCAGCCGGTGGTGGCGCACCATCGACATCAGCGGGACGACGCCCGACCCGGCACCCAGCAGCAGCGCCGGACGGTCCCCGCTCCAGGCGAAGAAGCCGCTGTGCGGGCCGCGGACCTCGACGGTGTCGCCGGGCCGGGCGACGGTGTGCAGGTGGCCGGAGACCTCGCCGCCGACCACGTGGTCGAGGGTCAGCTCGATGTGGCCGGAGGAGTCCGGGGCGGAGGCGACCGAGTAGTTGCGCTGCGCCGTGTAGCCGTCGGCGGCCGTGAGGCGCAGCGTCACGTACTGGCCGGGCTGATGGCCCGCCCAGCCCGGCACCGCCAGCCGGAAGGTGGACGTGCGCGGGGTCTCCGGCCGGATCTGCGTGATCACCGCGCGCCGCCAGACCGAGGACGCGGCCTCGGGGACGGGGATCCGGCCGGGGACGGCGAAGCGGGTCGGCGGAACGAACGCCGGGACGGGTGCGGGGGCCGGGGTGGTGAGGTCAGTCATGGGCGTAGCGCTGCTCCTGCCAGGGGTTGCCCCGGGGGTGGTAGCCGTGCTGCTCCCAGAAGCCCGACTCGTCGTGGTCGAGCAGGCGCAGGCCCGCGATCCACTTGGCGCTCTTCCAGAAGTACAGGTGCGGGACGATCAGCCGGGCCGGGCCGCCGTGCTCGGGGGGCAGCGGCGCGCCGTCGTACTCCCAGGCGATCCAGGCGCGGCCGCCGGTGACGTCGGCGAGCGGCAGATCGGCGGCGTAGCCGGTGTGGGACCAGGCGACGACGTGGGTGGCGGCGGGGGAGGGGCGCACGGCCTCCAGGAAGGCGTCGACCGACACCCCGCCGAAGCGCATGCCGAACTTGGACCAGCCGGTCACGCAGTGGATGTCGCCCCGGTACTCGGAGGCGGGCAGGGAGTGCGCCGTGTCCCAGTCCCAGGTGCGCGGGCGGTCCACCAGCCCGTCCACCCGCAGCGTCCAGTCCTCGGCCGCGATCGTCGGCGTGACCTCGGCGGAGAGGACCGGCCAGGTGTCGCGGGCGTCGTACTGGCCGGGAGGCAGCCGCGGGTCGCGCTCCCCGGCGGCGCCGCGCCCGGTGAAACCGCGGGTGGGTTCGACGGCGGAGCTCATGCGGGGTGCTCCAGCTCCAGCGCCTCGAGCTCCCGCAGCGCGGCCGCCTCGTCGAGGGTGAGCAGCACCCGGTCGCGCATGAGGACCCGGCCGTCGACGACGGTGTCCCGTACGTCCGCCGCGGCGGCCGCGTACGCCAGCGTCGACCAGGGGTCGTGGCGTGGCGCGAGGTGCGGCCCGCCGAGGTCCAGGACGGCCAGGTCGGCCCGCTTGCCCGGCTCCAGGGAGCCGAGGTGGTCGGCGAGGCCGAGCGCGCGGGCCGCCTCGATGGTCGCCATCCGCACCGCCTGCTCCGCGCCGACGGCGGTCGGGTCGCCGCCGGCCTTGTGGACCAGCGCGGCGGCCCGCACCGCGCCCAGGACGTCGAGGGTGTTGGAGCTCACCACGCCGTCGGTGCCGAGGCCGACCGCGACCCCGGCGGCCAGCAGATCCGGCACGCGGGCGATGCCGCAGCCCAGCTTCAGGTTGGAGACCGGGCAGTGCGCCACCGACGTGCCGGTCCTGGCCAGGGCCGCGATCTCGCCGTCGGTCAGGTCCACGGCGTGCGCCAGCAGCACGTCGGGCCCGAGGACACCGAGCGAGTCCAGCAGCTCGACCGGCCGCTTGCCGTGCGCCTCGACCACCATGGCGACCTCGGCCGCGTTCTCCGCCGCGTGGATGTGCAGCAGCGCGCCGTGCTCGCGGGCGAGCGCGGAGATGTCGACGAGCTGCTCGGGGCCCAGGGTGTAGGCGCTGTGTGCGAAGACCACCGGACGGGTGCCCGGCGCCGGAGCGGTGCGCGCGGCCAGGTCCGCCGCGGCCCACGCCATGCGGTCGCCGTAGGGACGGCCGTCCGGCGGCCCCGGCACGTCCATGAACGTCGGACCGGCCAGCAGCCGCCAGCCCGCCGCCCGTGCGGCCTGCTCGGCGGCCTCGTGGAACCAGTACATGTCCAGGCCCGTGGTGACGCCGGCACGTACGCTCTCCGCCACGGCCACCCGCACGCCCGCGGCCACCGACCGCGGCGAGAGCAGCTCGGCCTCGCGGGGGATGACCCGGGCCAGGAACTCCTGCAGGTCGACGTCGTCGGCGCAGCCTCGCAGCAGGGTCATCGCCAGGTGGGTGTGGGTGTTGACCAGCCCGGGGAGCACCAGGCACCCCGAGGCGTCGATCTCCTTGGCGGCGCGGTGGGCCGCGCGCACCTCCTCCGCCGGGCCGACGGCGACGATCTCGCCGTCCCGCACGGCGACCGCGCCGCCCGGCACGACGGTGCCCGACGCGTCGACGGTCAGCACATCGCCGCCGTGCACCAGCAGATCGGCGTCCTGAGCGCTCACTTCTCGTCGCTTCCGTACTCGGTGGCCAGCAGATGCAAGGCGTCCAACGTTACCCGGCTGCCGCGGGCGACCCCTTCGGCGACCACCCGCCGGTGGGGGTCGTAGCCGCCGGTGGTCTCGACGTCGACGAGCTCGTCGGCGTTGGCCCCGTCGACGATGAGCGCCCCGCCGGCGACCAGGCCTCGGGTCGAGGCCAGGACCAGCAGCGCCGACAGCTCCATCTCGATCGCGGCGATCCCGGCCGCCGCGTACGCGGCCCCGGGCAGCGGCAGGAAGCCCGGCTGGAAGGCCGCCCGCGTCCAGACCACACCCCGGTGGTGCGGCGCCCCGGCCGCCCGCGCCGCACGCTGCAGCGCCAGCACCGCCTCCGGCGCCGCGAACGCCGGGTACTCCGGCGGCAGCAACTGCTGGGTCACGCCGTCGTCCCGCACCGCCGCCTCGGCGATCACCAGGTCGCCGTCGCCTATCCCGGCGCGGATGGCGCCCGCCGTGCCCAGGCGCAGGATGGTCCGGACCCCCGCCTCCGCCAGCTCCTGGAACAGGCACATCGCGCCCGGCGCGCCGACTCCGTGCGAGGACACCACGACAGGGGTGCCCTTCCAGGCGCCGGTGAAGGTGCGGTACTCGCGGTGGTGCGACACCTCACGCGGGTCGGTGAGCAGCGCGGCGACCGCGGCCGCGCGCGCCGGGTCGCCGACGACGACCGCGTACGGTGGCAGTCCGGTGCGCGGGATGCGGGAGATGGGCAGCTGGTCGGGGGTCATCGGGCCTCCGGGCCGGGCGGGACGATGCTGTGCCGATCACCCTACGGGTCCGACCTCGGCGGTCCGGCGGCGGAGCAGCGCGAAGCAGGCCCAGCAGGCGAGGGCGGCGAGGGCCAGCACGGTGCCGGTCTCGACGAGCTGCAGCGGCCAGTAGTGCGAGGCGGGGTGGCCCACGGCGTAGACGTCCGTCCACCCGTTGTCCCTCAGGCACTGCTCGAGATCTCCCGGCCGGTCCATGTTGCACTCGATCCCGGGCACGAGTTCCCCGCCGGCGGTGACGATGCCCACCTCCATCCGGTCCGAGCCGATGGGCAGGCGGGCCGCCTCGAAACCGGTCCACCGGGTCGTCGGCCACAGGTGGGACCGGGCCAGCGCGAGGGCGACGGTGGTCAGCAGGGTGGCGGTGAAGGCCAGTCCCATCCCGCTCAGCGTGCGCCGCACCACCGTCCCGGCCAGCGCCCCCACGGCCAGGGCGAGAAGCACACGGGCGAGGCCGGCCGGGCCGGTGGCGAGGAAGACGTCGTTCTCGAACCACCGGGGACGGTCCTCCGGGTGACCCGTGGTCCACACCCACCGGAAGAGCAGCGCCAGGCCTGCGGTGCCCGCGGTCAGCAGCAGCGCCGGGACGGCCAGCTTGGCGGCGAGCCAGCGAGCCGGGGAGACCGACTGGGTCCAGGCGAGCGCGGCCGTGCCCCGCTCCATCTCCCGGCCGATCAGGGCGCCGCCCGCGAACGCGGCGACGGCGAGCGGAAGGAGCGCCATCACGCGACCCTGCAGGAGCAGGGGGATGAAGGCGTTGTAGGGCTCGCGGTCGATGCAGCGCGGCGCGCAGGCGGGGTCGTACCCCGCGGTCAGCCACAGGGCCCACAGGAGCCAGCCCGCTCCGGCGGCGACGAAGGCGATCCACAACCACAGCGCCACGCGATGCAGCCGCACCACCGACCAGGGCAGGCCGCGCAGGGCGGGCGGGCGCGGGGGAGGGGCGACGGCGGTCATACGGCGGCCTCCTGGGGGGACACGGGGGCGGGCGTGGCGTCGGCGGTGAGCAGGGCAGGCACCCCGGTGTTGCGTAGATGGGCGAGGACCAGTTCCTCGAGCGTGGGCTCCTCCACCAGCCAGTCGCCGCCCTCCAGCGGCCTACCGGGGCGGACGAGCGCGGTGCGCCCCCGGCCGTTGGGGTGCTCCTCGACGACGGTGTGGGGGCCGAGGTCCGTCCCGGTGCCGGTGATCCGGCGGTGCGCTGCCAGCAGGTCGTCGGTGCCTCCGGCCAGCCGGACCCGGCCGTCGGCGACCAGCAGCAGGTGGTCGCAGACGCCGTCCAGTTCGGCGAGGACGTGCGAGGACAACACCACGGTGGTGCCGTGCTCCGCCGCCGAGCCCATGAGGGCGCCGGTCAGCTCGTGGCGGGCGAGCGGGTCGAGGTCGGCCATCGGCTCGTCCAGGAGCAGCAGTTCGGCCCGCTTGCCCAGGGCCAGGGCGAGTGCGACGCGGGTGCGCTGGCCGCCGGAGAGCGCGCGGACGCGGGCACCGGGCGTGAGACCGCCGCTTTCGTACGCCACGCGTTCGGCGGCCTCCCCGTCCCAGCGGCCGGGGTTGAGCTCGGCGCCGAGCCGCAGGGTCGCCGCCACGGTGAGCTGCGGGTGGAGCGGCTTGTTCTGGGCGACGTAGGCGAGCCGGGGGCGGGCCGCCCCGGGCGTCGTGCCGCACACGCGAAGCTTCCCCTCGGTGGGGCGCAGCAGGCCCGCGGCGAGCGCGAGCAGCGTCGACTTGCCCGCGCCGTTGGGCCCGACGAGCGCGCAGATCCGGCCGGCAGGCAGCCGGAACGAACAGTCCCGGAGGACGGGCTCCCGGCCCCTCGCGTAGCGCATCCCGAGTCCGGCCGCCTCGATGGCGGCCGCTTCCCTTGTCATCTCTCCCCCTCGGAGTACTCCTGGTCGAGCACGGACTGGAACAACGCGGCGGCGTCCTCGCGGTCCAGCCCGGCGGTGCGCGCCCGGCGCATCCAGTCGGTCAGCTCACCCGCGAGCGGTGAGCCGGCCGGCCCGGCGCCCAGCGACCTGCGGACGAAGGTGCCCAGACCGCGGCGCGCCTCCACCAAGCCCTCGCGCTCCAGCTCGCGGTACGCCTTGAGCACGGTGTTGGGGTTGACGGCGGTCGCCTCGACGACCTCGCGGGCCGTGGGCAGCCGGTCCCCGGGCTCCAGCAGCCCCAACCGCAGCGCCTGCTTGGTCTGCTGGACGATCTGGAGGTACGTGGCGACACCGCTGCGGCGGTCGATACGGAACTCGACCATGCGGAAAACACCCTTTCACTAAGCAAGTGGTGAAAGGGTGGGGCCTCGGATGACGCACTGTCAAGTCATCCGCGTCAGCGGGCGGACGGCGACGCATCGGTGTCGGGTGCCGAGACGGGCCACAGGACAGACGCGGTGTGCACCGACCGGGCAGGAAGCCCGCGTCGCCCTGGTGGAGCCGCCCGCCGGGCGGGCAGAGGCGCAGAGGAGCCTGCCGGGCAAGCGGCCACCCTGCGCGGCACGCATCGTGTGGACGCCGCGGCAGTGCCGCCCCGGGCCGGCGGCGAGTTCTCGGGCGGTTCTTCGCGAGGGATCCCGGCCGGGGAAGGCCGCTTCGCCCTTGCTGCGCCGCAGCGCCGCCCCCGGCGCCGCACGACGCATGCGGTGCCCGGCCGTCCGCGCCGCCCGCGCCGCCCGGCGCGGAGGACGGGGGAGCACCCGGCGCGTGCTCATGGGCGAGCGTCCGAGGGTGTGCCGGTGAGGTGTTGAACCGGGCCGGTACACCCGCACGACCCACCGCGCCGGGACGCCGGCTCCGCAAGTGCCGCGAACCTCGTCGTGGCCGCCAGGTCGCCGCCGCTCCGCCGGAAACACCGCAGGCCCGGGTGGCCGGGGTGAGCGCGGGACGCGCGCCCACCCCGGCCGCCCGGGCCGCGGGACGGTGTCTCAGTCGCGCCGGTCGGCCAGCAGCGACTCCACCCGCGCCCGTACGTCCTCGGTGTCCAGGCCGCGCACCGTCAGGGTGGTGCGACGGCGCAGCACGTCCTCCGCCGTCTGCGCCCACTCGTGGTCGCGCGCGTACACGACCTGGGCCCAGATCTCCGGACCGTCCGGGTGGATCCGCTCGCCGAGCGCCGGGTCCTCGTTGACCAGCCGGGCGATGTCGAACGACAGCGCGCCGTAGTGGGTTGCCAGATGGCGCGCCGTCAGCGGGTCGAGGCGCCGGCCCGGCTCGCGGTCCACCAGGAGCCGGTGGGCGACGGCGTTGGGGTTGGCCACGCCCGGCAGCGGGACCCGCCTGGGCAGGTGGTCCAGCGGCTCCATGTCCTCGTTCAGCGGACCGCCGGGGAGCTTGGCGAGCTTGGCCATGACGGTGCGGCCGATGTGCCGGTACGTCGTCCACTTGCCGCCCGCCACCGACAGCATGCCGCCGCTGCCCTCCGTGACGACGGTCTCGCGCCGCGCCTTCTCCACGCCGCCGGGGCCGCCGGGCAGCACCCGCAGGCCCGCGAAGGCATAGGTGATCAGGTCGCGGGACAGGTGCTCGTCCCGCACCGAGTGGGCGGCCTCGTCGAGGATCTGGCGGATGTCCGCCTCGGTGGCCCGCACGTCGGCAGGGTCGCCGGTGTACTCCTCGTCGGTGGTGCCCAGCAGCAGCTGGTCCTCCCAGGGCAGGGCGAAGGTGATGCGGTACTTGTCGATCGGGGTCGCCATGGCGGCCCGCCACGGGGCCTTGCGCTTGAGGACGATGTGGGCGCCCTTGGACAGCCGGATGCTGGGGGCGGCGTCCTTGTCCTCCATGCGCCGCAGGTGGTCGACCCACGGGCCGGTCGCGTTGAGCACCAGCCGCGCGTCGACGCCGAACTCGGTGCCGTCCAGCCGGTCCCTCAGATCGGCGCCGGTGACCCGGCCGCGGGTGAAGCGCAGGCCGGTGACCTCGGCGTGGTTGAGGACGACGGCGCCCGCCTCGACGGCGGCGCGCACCGTCATCACGGCCATCCGGGAGTCGTTCATCTGGTGGTCGTAGTAGACCGCGACGGCCTTGAGGTTCTCCGTGCGCAGGGCGGGGTTGACGGCCGCCGCCCTCGCCGGGGATATCACCCTGCCGACCCCGTCGCCGAAGGCGGACAGCGCCGAGTAGGCGAAGACGCCCGCCCCGAGCTTGGCGGCGCCGACCGGGCCGCCCCGGTAGACCGGCAGGTGGAAGGTGAGCGGGTTGACCAGGTGCGGAGCCACGTCCCTGGCCAGCACCCGCCGTTCCATGTGGTTCTCCGCCACCAGCTTGACCGCGCCGGTCTGCAGATAGCGCAGACCGCCGTGGACGAGCTTGGAGGAGGCGGAGCTGGTGGCGCCGGCGAAGTCGCCGGCGTCCACCATCGCGACCCGCAGCCCCGACTGCGCGGCGTGCCATGCCACGGAGGTGCCCAGGATGCCGCCGCCGATGACCAGCAGGTCGTAGGTGGCGCCTCTCAGCAGTTCCCGGGTCTCGGCGCGGCCCGGGTTGCGGCCGGCGGTCGGATGCGTCCCGAGAGCCGGGACGTGCTGCGGGGTGCTCATGATCGGTTCACTTCTCCTCTTCGATCCAGCCCATGGTCCGCTCGACGGCCTTGAGCCAGTCCTTGTACTCGCGGTCGCGGACCTCGGCGTCCATGCGGGGGGTCCACTCGGCGGCCCGGCGCCAGTTGGCGCGCAGCTCGTCGGTGTCCTGCCAGAAGCCCACCGCGAGGCCGGCCGCGTAGGCGGCGCCCAGGCAGGTGGTCTCGGCGACCAGCGGGCGCACGACCGGGGCGTCCAGGAAGTCGGCGAGGGTCTGCATCAGCAGGTTGTTCGCGGTCATGCCGCCGTCGACCTTGAGCGCGGTGAGTTCCACGCCCGAGTCCTTGGTCATGGCGTCGACGATCTCCCGGGTCTGCCAGGCGGTCGCCTCCAGCACGGCGCGGGCGATGTGGGCCTTGGTGACGTAGCGGGTGAGGCCGGCGATCACACCGCGGGCGTCGGAGCGCCAGTACGGGGCGAACAGACCGGAGAAGGCGGGCACGAAGTAGGCGCCGCCGTTGTCCTCCACGGACAGGGCGAGGGTCTCGATCTCGGCCGCGGTCTTGATCAGGCCCATCTGGTCGCGCATCCACTGCACCAGCGAACCGGTGACCGCGATCGAGCCCTCCAGTGCGTACACCGGCTTCTGGTCGCCGATGCGGTAGCCGACGGTGGTGATCAGGCCGTTGTAGCTGTTGATCGGCTTCTCGCCGGTGTTCATCAGCAGGAAGGTGCCGGTGCCGTAGGTGGACTTGGCCTCGCCCTCGGAGTAGCAGGTCTGGCCGAACAGGGCCGCCTGCTGGTCGCCGAGCGCGGAGGCGACCGGCACACCGGCCAGGGCGCCGGAGGCGGCGGAGCCGTACACCTCGGCCGAGGAGCGGATCTCCGGCAGCACCGCCGCGGGGACCTCCATCGACTGGAGGATCTTCTCGTCCCAGTCGAGGGTGTGCAGGTTCATCAGCAGGGTGCGGGAGGCGTTGGTCACGTCGGTGACGTGCCGTCCGCCGTTCACACCGCCGGTGAGGTTCCAGATCACCCAGCTGTCCATGGTGCCGAAGAGGATCTCCCCGGCCTCGGCGCGCTCGCGCAGGCCCTCGACGTTGTCGAGCAGCCAGCGGATCTTCGGCCCGGCGAAGTAGGACGCCAGCGGCAGTCCGGTCTCCCGGCGGAAACGGTCCTGCCCGACGTTGCGGCCGAGCTCCTTGCACAGGACGTCGGTACGGGTGTCCTGCCAGACCAGGGCGTTGTGCACCGGCTCGCCGGTGTTCTTGTCCCACAGGACGGTGGTCTCGCGCTGGTTGGTGATGCCGATCGCCTTGACGTCGGCGGAGGTGATGCCGGCCTTGCGGACGGCCTCCTCGACGACCTCCTGCACGTTCGTCCAGATCTCGGCCGCGTCGTGCTCGACCCACCCCGGCTTGGGGAAGATCTGCTCGTGCTCCTTCTGGCCGACGGAGACGATCCGGCCGTCCTTGTCGAAGATGATGCAGCGCGAGGACGTGGTGCCCTGGTCGATGGCCGCGATGAACGGGCCTGCGGTGTGGGCGTCGGTCACGGTGTGCTCCTCGGGTCCTTGGGTTGTCGGGGGCTGCGTGCTCAGAAAGCGAGCTTGTAGAGGCCGGCCGCGAGGACCGAACCGACGATCGGGCCGACGACGGGTATCCAGGCGTAGCGCCAGTCGGAGCCGCCCTTGTTCGGCAGCGGCAGCAGGGCGTGCACGATGCGGGGACCGAGGTCGCGTGCGGGGTTGATGGCGTATCCGGTCGGCCCGCCGAGCGAGAGGCCGATGCCGACCACGACCAGGGCGACCATCAGGGTGCCGGTACCGGAGACGGCGAGGCCCTTGGTGAGGCCGAGGGTGAGGATGAACAGCACCAGGACGAAGGTGCCGATGATCTCCGTGGCGAGGTTCTGCGCGACGTTGCGGATCTCGGGACCGGTGGAGAAGACGCCCAGCACCGGGCCGGGACCCGTGGTCTGCTTCTCGGCCACCGCGGTGGCCTGCGCCCCGGGACCGCCGGTGATCTCGGCATCGGTCAGGTGGGCCTGGAACTGGCCGTAGTAGGCGATCCAGACCAGGACCGCGCCGATCATCGCGCCGAGCAGCTGGCCGGCCAGGTACACCGGGACCTGGCTCCACTCGCCGCTGTCGATCGCGAGACCGATCGTGACGGCGGGGTTCAGTTGGGCGCCGGAGAGGGAACCGGAGATGTAGGCGCCGGCCAGGACCGCGAGGCCCCAGCCGAAGGCGATGGCCACCCAGCCGGCGTTGCGGGCCTTGGACTTCTTGAGGGTGACAGCCGCGCAGACGCCGCCGCCGAGGATGATCAGTACAGCGGTACCGATGGTCTCGCCGATGAAGATGTGGTCGCTGGACACTCGCGACTCCTTTGTCCTTCGTCCAGAGGAAGGCGGACTCCGGTCCCGTTCCGGAGTCCGCAGGCCTGTCACCAGGCACTCGCCGGTCCCACGGTGGCGATCACCTTACCGACTCCGTCGGCTGGTGTTCGACAATGTCGACCGTTGAACGTGAGTGTTCACCTGCTGGACGGGCCAGTCAAGGGCTCGGCGGGTTTCGGAAAGGTCTCCGGCCCGGTGTCCGGACCGTGTCCCGCCGGCGTCAGAAGCGCCCGGCGCCCAAATCGCGGGAGACCGCCCTGGCGCAGTCCCGCACCGCGGCGACCAGCTGCGGCCGGATCTCCCCGTCCACGCAGACCCGTTCGACCGCGCCGGTGACGGCCACCGCCCCCACGGGCATGCGGTGCCGGTCGTGGACGGGGGCGGCGATCGAGGCCACGCCGTCCCAGGTCTCCTCCAGGTCGGCGGCCCAGCCGCGGGCGCGCGTCAGATCCAGCACCCCCTCGAGGGCCGCGTCCTCGGTGACGGTGCGCGCGGTCAGCGGCTCGCGCGTCATCTCGGTCACCTCACTGTGCGCCACCGGGTCGAAGGCCGACAGCACCTTGCCCAGCGCGCTGCTGTGCAGCGGGTGCATGGCGCCGACCTCCAGCACCTGACGGCTGTCGTCGGGGCGGAAGACGTGGTGGACGATGAGCACCCCCTGCTGGTGCAGCACACCCAGGTAGACGGCCTCGCCGCTGGAGCGCGCCAGGTCGTCGGTCCACACCAGGGCGCGGGCCCGCAGCTCGTGGACGTCCAGATAGCTGTTGCCGAGCCGCAGCAGCTCGGCCCCCAGCTGGTAGCGGCCGGACACCGGGTCCTGCTCGACGAAGCCCTCCTGCTGCAGCGTGCGCAGGATGCCGTGCGCGGTGCCCTTCGCCAGACCCAGGGAGGAGGCCACGTCCGACAGGCCGAGCCTGCGCTCACCGCCGGCCAGCAGGCGCAGGATCGCGGCCGCCCTGGCGAGCGACTGGATGGGACCTGGCATGAACACCCCTCCGTTAGGAACGATCGCGAGCAGAGTCGACAATGCTGAACGATGTCAGACGATGCCGACCGTCATCATCCCAGAGGAGAGTGTGGCACCGGCGTCCGCCCCTCGGAACGCCCCGCGGCGGATTCCGGGGTCGCGGCTACGCTGGCCTGGTGTGGACCGGCAGGACCGGCACACACCAAGCCGACAGCCGTCGCACTCCAGGGAGCACACCCATGGCCCAGCCGTCCCTTCCGTCCACGAGCAGTGCCCGCGCCGCAGCACTGCGTCAGGCCCTGGCCACCCGGGTGGTCGTCGCAGACGGGGCGATGGGCACGATGCTCCAGGCGCAGGACCCCACGCTGGAGGACTTCCAGGGACACGAGGGCTGCAACGAGATCCTCAACGTCTCCCGCCCCGACATCGTCGCCTCCGTCCACCGCGAGTACTTCGCCGTCGGAGTGGACTGCGTGGAGACCAACACCTTCGGCGCCAACCTCTCCGCCCTCGGCGAGTACGACATCGCCGACCGCATCTTCGAGCTGTCCGAGGCCGGCGCCCGCATCGCCCGCGAGGTCGCCGACGAGTTCTCCGCGGAGGACGGCCGGCTGCGCTGGGTCATCGGCTCCATCGGGCCCGGCACCAAGCTGCCGACGCTCGGTCACGTCGACTACGCCGCACTCCAGGAGGGCTTCCGGCGCAACGCGGCCGGACTCGTCTCCGGCGGCGCCGACGCCCTGCTCGTCGAGACCTGCCAGGACCTGCTGCAGATCAAGGCCGCCGTGCTCGGCACCAAGCAGGCCCTCACCGAGGCCGGACTCGACCTGCCGCTCTTCGTCCAGGTCGCCGTGGAGACCACCGGCACCATGCTGCTGGGCTCCGAGATCGGCGCCGCGCTCACCGCGCTGGAGCCGCTCGGCATCGACACGATCGGCCTGAACTGCTCCACCGGCCCCGCTGAGATGAGCGAGCACCTGCGCTACCTCGCCCGCCACGCGCGGGTCGCCCTGTCCTGCATGCCGAACGCGGGACTGCCCGTCCTCGGCAAGGACGGCGCCCACTTCCCCCTCGACCCGCAGGGCCTCGCCGACGCACAGGAAGCCTTCGTCCGCGAGTACGGTCTCTCCCTGGTCGGCGGCTGCTGCGGCACCACCCCCGAGCACCTGCGCCAGGTCGTCGAGCGCGTCCGCGGCCGCGAGATCACCCCCCGGACGCCGCACCCCGAGCCGGGCGCCTCCTCGCTCTACCAGACCGTCCCCTTCCGCCAGGACACCTCCTACCTGGCCATCGGCGAGCGCACCAACGCCAACGGCTCCAAGAAGTTCCGCGAGGCCATGCTGGACGGCCGCTGGGACGACTGCGTGGAGATGGCCCGCGAGCAGATCCGCGAGGGCGCCCACCTGCTCGACCTGTGTGTCGACTACGTCGGCCGGGACGGCGTCGCCGACATGAAGGAGATCGCCGGACGCCTGGCCACCGCGTCCACCCTGCCGATCGTGCTGGACTCCACCGAGCCCGAGGTGCTCCGTGCCGGCCTGGAGAAGCTCGGCGGCCGAGCCGTGATCAACTCCGTCAACTACGAGGACGGCGACGGCCCCGACTCCCGCTTCGCCCGCACCGCCCGGCTCGCCGTGGAACACGGTGCGGCGCTGATCGCCCTCACCATCGACGAGGAGGGCCAGGCCCGCACCCCCGAGACCAAGGTGGCCGTGGCCGAACGCCTCATCGCCGACCTGACCGGGAACTGGGGCATCGCCGAGAGCGACATCATCGTCGACTGCCTGACCTTCACCATCGCCACGGGGCAGGAGGAGTCCCGCAAGGACGGCATCGCCACCATCGAGGCGATCCGCGAGCTCAAGCGCCGCCACCCGGACGTGCAGACCACACTGGGCCTGTCCAACATCTCCTTCGGCCTCAACCCGGCCGCCCGCATGGTGCTGAACTCGGTCTTCCTGCACGAGTGCGTCACGGCCGGCCTGGACTCGGCGATCGTGCACGCCGCCAAGATCCTACCGATCGCGCGCATCCCCGAGGAGCAGCGGGAGGTCGCCCTGGACCTGGTGTACGACCGGCGCCGCGAGGGCTACGACCCGCTGCAGCGCTTCCTCGAGCTGTTCGAGGGCGTCGACACCAAGTCCGTCAAGGCCGGCCGCGCCGAGGAACTGGCCGCGCTGCCGCTGGAGGAGCGCCTGCGGCGGCGCATCATCGACGGCGAGAAGAACGGGCTGGAGGCCGACCTGGACGAGGCCCTGGCCTCGCGGCCGGCCCTCGACATCGTCAACGACACCCTGCTGGAGGGTATGAAGGTCGTCGGCGAGCTGTTCGGCTCCGGCCAGATGCAGCTGCCGTTCGTCCTGCAGTCGGCCGAGGTGATGAAGACCGCGGTCGCCCACCTCGAACCGCACATGGAGAAGTCCGACGCCTCCGGCAAGGGCACCATCGTGCTGGCCACCGTCCGCGGCGACGTCCACGACATCGGCAAGAACCTCGTCGACATCATCCTGTCCAACAACGGCTACAACGTCGTCAACCTCGGCATCAAGCAGCCCGTCTCGGCGATCCTGGACGCCGCGCACGAGCACTCCGCCGACGTCATCGGGATGTCCGGCCTGCTGGTGAAGTCCACGGTGATCATGAAGGAGAACCTGGAGGAGCTGAACCAGCGCGGCCTCGCCGCCAGCTATCCCGTCATCCTCGGCGGCGCCGCGCTCACCCGGGCCTACGTCGAGCAGGATCTCCACGAGCTCTACCAGGGCGAGGTCCGCTACGCCCGCGACGCCTTCGAGGGACTGCGCCTGATGGACGCCCTCATCGCCGTCAAGCGCGGCGTGCCCGGCGCCACCCTCCCCGAGCTGAAGCAGCGGCGTGTGGCCGCCCGCCAGGGCGTCGTGCCGGAGCCCGAGGAGAACCGGGGCCAGATCCGCTCCGACGTCGCCGTCGACAACCCGGTGCCCACCCCGCCGTTCTGGGGCTCCCGTATCGTCAAGGGCATCCCGCTCAAGGACTACGCGTCCTGGCTGGACGAGGGCGCCCTCTTCAAGGGCCAGTGGGGGCTGAAGCAGGCCCGTACCGGCGGCCCGACGTACGAGGAACTGGCGGAGACCGAGGGCCGTCCGCGGCTGCGCGGGCTGCTGGACCGCCTGCAGAGCGAGGGGCTCCTCGAGGCCGCCGTCGTCCACGGCTACTTCCCCTGCGTCTCCAAGGGCGACGACCTGATCATCCTCCACGAGGACGGCACCGAGCGGACCCGCTTCACCTTCCCGCGCCAGCGCCGCGGCCGCCGCCTGTGCCTGGCGGACTTCTTCCGGCCCGAGGAGTCCGGCGAGACCGACGTGGTCGGACTGCAGGTCGTCACCGTCGGCAACCGGATCTCCGAAGCGGCCAACGAGCTCTTCGCCGCCGACGCCTACCGCGACTACCTGGAACTGCACGGCCTGTCCGTCCAGCTCGCCGAGGCCCTCGCCGAGTACTGGCACGCCCGGGTCCGCGCCGAGCTCGGCTTCGCCGGGGAGGACCCGGCCGCCATGGAGGACATGTTCGCCCTGAAGTACCGGGGCGCCCGCTTCTCGCTGGGCTACGGCGCCTGCCCCGACCTGGAGGACCGGGCCAAGATCGCGGAGCTGCTGGAGCCCGAGCGGATCGGGGTACGCCTTTCGGAGGAGTTCCAGCTGCATCCGGAGCAGTCCACCGACGCGATCGTCATCCACCACCCGGAGGCGAAGTACTTCAACGCGCGGTAGCCGGACGTACGTCGTACACTGGACGGTCCCGATACGGCACCAGGCCGGTCGCACGCCCCCACCACCAGGGCGCGAGGCGACCGGCCTTTGTGCCCCCTGGACGCAGAGGAGTGGGGCGCATGACGAGCGGTATTCCCGCCACCGAGATCCGGCCGGCCGCCGAGGCAGGTCTGCAGGCCGTGCTCCTGGACATGGACGGCACGCTGGTCGACACCGAGGGCTTCTGGTGGAACGCCGAGGTCGAGGTCTTCGCGGAGCTCGGCCACGTCCTGGACGACACCCACCGCGAGGTCGTCGTCGGCGGGCCCATGACCCGCAGCCTGGGGCACCTCATCTCGGTCACCGGGACGGACGCCACGCTCGCCGAACTGTCCACCCTGATCAACCTGCGCTTTGTCGAGCTCATCGGCCGCGGCGTGCCGCTGATGCCGGGCGCCCAGCGCCTGCTCACCGACCTGGCCGCGCACGGCGTGCCCACCGCCCTGGTCTCCGCCTCCCACCGGCGCATCATCGACGCCGTCATGCTCTCCCTCGGCGGCCACCACTTCGCCTTCTCCCTCGCCGGCGACGAGATCGAGCGGACCAAGCCGCACCCCGACCCCTACCTGACGGCCGCCGCACGGCTGGGCGCGGACCCGTCACGATGCGTGGTCGTCGAGGACACGCCCACCGGGGTCGCCGCCGCCGAGGCGGCAGGCTGCCGGATCGTGGCCGTCCCCTCCATCGCCGGGATCGAACCGGCCCCGGGACGGACGGTGGTGCCCTCGCTGGAACGGGTCGACGTACCTTTTCTGCGCTCTCTGATTATGCCCGTTCACTGAGCGTCGCCTGCAAATCGACCTGAAACTCTGGGCGTTTGCCCGGCTATTTTGTGTGACGCCTCGCGGCCCGCCGAATTGCTTGCGGAGCAGACCTTCGCGGCGTGATGTTTTTCACGTTCCCGGGTATGGACAGGACGCTCCGCATGAGTCCCTCGCCGCCGGGAGGCGGTGCGGTCGGGGTGGTGTGTCCGGATTGGGGAACCCTCGCGCACTTCGTTCTGCTGCCCGGATATCGACGGCGCTCTTCCTGTTATCGCGTCGTGACGCGGGCTCAACTTCTCCGTGTTCGTGGGCGGTCCACCGGAATGTCGGCACGTCTCGAATTACGGGTAAGGTCGCCCCGCTCAACACTGCGCGGCCGGAGGCCGGAAGAGGGAGAACGACGAGGATGAATCGCAAGCTGCTGGTGTTGCCGGCCCTGCTGGGTCTCGCCGCGCCCGTACTCGCCGGATGCGGTGGCTCGACCGGTGGCGGCGGTGGCGGGGATGCGGTCGTCATCGGCACGACGGACCCCATCGCGGTGTCCGAGGACCAGCCTTCCCCCCTCGACCCGGCCACGGCCTACGACGGCGGCACGTACAGCTTCTTCAACAACACCTTCCAGATGCTGCTCGGTTACGCGCGCAGCTCCTCCACCCCCGAGCCCGACGCGGCCCGGTCCTGCGAGTTCTCCGACACCAAGTCGGAGACCTACCGCTGCACCCTGCGCGACGGCCTGAAGTTCGCCAACGGCCACGAGCTGACCTCGGAGGACGTCAAGTTCTCCATCGACCGCGTGCTGAAGATCAACAGCGACATCGGCCCGGCGAGCCTCCTGGTGAACATCGACAGTGTCGAGGCCCCGGACCCGAAGACCGTCGTCTTCCACCTCAAGACCTCCGACGCCACCTTCCCCTACAAGCTGGCGACCCCGGCCGCGGCCATCGTCGACAGCGAGGTCTACAGCGCCACCGAGCCGCTCAAGGGCCTGAAGATGGAGGGCTCCGGCCCGTACAAGCTGGACTCGTGGGAGGACGGCAAGGCCGTCCTCAGCGCCAACCCCAACTACACCGGTCTGTTCAGCAAGCGCGCCAACGACAAGGTCGAGGTGCGCTTCTTCTCCTCCGCCGCCGACATGCTGAAGGCGCTCAAGGCGGGCGACGTCGACCTGGTCAACCGCACCCTGACGCCTGAGCAGATCAGCCAGCTCGAGGCGGGTGCGGACGAGGTCAAGCTGACCGAGACCACGGGCGCCTCGGTCCGCTACATGTTCTTCAACGTCGAGGACCCGTCGGTGAAGTCCGAGGCCGTCCGCGAGGCCATCGCCCGGGTCCTCGACCGCGGCAGCCTCATCCGCGACGTGACCCGCCGCACCGCCACCCCGCTGTACGGCGCCGTCCCGACCGGCATCACCGGCCACGCCAACTCGTACTTCAACGCCTACGGCGAGCCCAACCGCGCCAAGGCCGCCGAGGTGCTCACCGACGCGGGCATCAGCACCCCGGTCAAGTTCACCTGGACCTATCCGACCGAGCACCCCTCCACCCCGGACAAGGAGGAGGCGGAGCACCTGAAGGAGCAGCTCGAGGGCACCGGGCTGTTCGACGTGACGCTCCAGCCCATCACCTGGAAGAAGTTCCTGAAGGGCGCCACCACCGGTAAGTTCGCCGCCTACTCGCTCAGCTGGCTCCCCGACTTCCCGGACCCCGAGACCTACATCGCGCCGTTCTTCGCCGACGACGGGTTCCTCGACCTCAACTACAAGGGCGAGACCATCAAGAAGTCGCTTCTGCCGGCCACCGGCCAGTCCGCGGACCGCAGCAAGACGGACAAGGACTTCGCGCAGATGCAGGACATCCTCTCGCGTGACCTCCCGATGATCCCGCTCTACCAGGACAAGCAGTACGTGGCCAGCCGCGACGGCGTCACGGGAGCCGAATGGTTCCTCAACACCTCCTCCAGCGCCCAGTTCTGGGAGATCGGCCGCGGCGTGACAGGGTGAGCCACCGGCCGGCCGGATTCGGGAGTTCTCCCGGTTCCGGCCGGCCTGGCCGGCCTGGTCGGCCCCGACGACGTGAAGAGGAATCGGCCCGGAAACCGCACGGCCAGCGCCGCCCGCGCCGCCCAAGCCGGACACGCACGCGCCAATGCGACGCGACGCGACGCACGCCCCGGGGACGCTACTGCCCGCCGGGGCGCACCAGTCCGCTCTCGTAGGCGTAGACCGCCGCCTGCACCCGGTCGCGCAGCGCCAGCTTCGTCAGCACATGGCCCACATGGGTCTTCACCGTCGTCTCGCTCACGAACAACTCCGCGGCGATCTCCGCGTTCGACAGGCCCCGCGCCACCAGCTTCAGCACCTCGACCTCGCGATCGGTCAAGGTGTGCAGCGCCTGCGGCACCGACTCCTCGCCCGACGGCAACCGCCCCGCGTACTTGTCCAGCAGCCGCCGGGTGATGCTCGGCGCCAGCATCGCCTCACCCGCCGCGACCACCCGTATCGCCTGCACCAGTTCGTGCGCCGGTGCGTCCTTCAGCAGAAAGCCGCTGGCGCCCGCCCGCAGCGCCTCCACCACGTACTCGTCGAGATCGAACGTGGTCAGCACCAGGACCTTCGCCGGTCCGTCCCGGCCCGGCCCGGTGATCCGGCGCGTCGCCTCCACCCCGTCCATCCGCGGCATGCGGATGTCCATCAGCACCACATCGGGCTGCAGCGCCCGCACCTGCTCCAGTGCCTGCTGGCCGTCCCCGGCTTCGCCGACCACCGCCAGATCGCCCTCGGCCTCCAAGATCATCCGGAAGCCCGTGCGCAGCAGCGGCTGGTCGTCCACCAGCAGGACGCGAATAGCCACAAGATCTCCTTCGCCGTCAGGACTCCCCATTCTGGCTCACCAGGGGCAGCGGATACGGCGGGGGAGTCCCCCCGAACGACGGGCACACCGCCCGATGGTCGCACCAGTCGCACAACCGGCTCGGCCGCGGCCGCCAGTCACCCGACGCAGTGGCCTGCGTGATCGCCTGCCACAGCGCCTCCAGCTTCCGCGCCACCGCCCGCAGCTCACCCTCCGACGGGTCGTACGTCAACACCTCGCCGCTGCCCAGGTAGACCAGCTGCAGCCGACGCGGCACCACACCCCGCAGCCGCCACAGCACCAGCGCGTAGAACTTCATCTGGAACAGCGCCTCGTCCGCGTACTCCGGCCGCGGCGCCCGGCCGGTCTTGTAGTCCACCACCCGCAGGTCGCCCGAGGCCGGCGCGACGTCCAGACGGTCGATGTAACCGCGCAGCGTCAGCCCCGACTCCAGCTCCGTCTCCACGTACAGCTCACGCTCGGCCGGCTCCAGCCGCGTCGGATCCTCCAGCGAGAACCACCGCTCGACCAGCCGGGCCGCCTCCTCAAGCCACTCCGCCAACCCCGGCCCGTCCGCCGCCGCGAACAGCTCCGAAAGCTCCGGACGCTCCTCCAGCAGCCGCTGCCACTGCCCCGGCACCATCGCCCGGGCCCGGTCCGCCGTCCGCTCCGCCGCCGGCACGTCGAAGAGGCGCTCCAGCACCGCGTGCACCACCGTGCCGCGCGTCGCGGCCGGACTCGGCTTCTCCGGCAGCCTGTCGATCACCCGCAGCCGGTACAGCAGCGGGCAGCGCATGAAGTCCGCCGCGCGCGACGGCGAAAGGGAGGACGGCGGCCTCGGAGGAACGGCTTCAGTGCTGGTGCCCATGGCAGGACCTTACGGGGTGGCACCGACAGCCGGTGTCGGGTCCACGCAACCGGGCAATACCATCGACGTCGGAGCAACAGCGACAGAGGGGAACCAGTGAGCGAGAGCCAGCAGCCGCCGCCGGGCGGCGAGCAGACTCCCGGACCCGGCGACGGGCCCGCCCAGCGCCCCCCGGCGCCCGGCGGCGGCATCCTCATGGGCCGCTTCTTCGGCGTACCCGTCTATGTCGCACCCAGCTGGTTCCTCGTCGCGGCCCTCATCACGTGGGTGTTCGGCGGCCAGCTCGACCGCGTCCTGCCCGAGCTCGGCAGCGCCCGCTACCTCGTCTCGCTCTTCTTCGCGGTCGCCTTCTACGCCTCGGTGCTCGTCCACGAACTCGCCCACACCATCGCCGCCCTCCGCTTCGACCTGCCCGTGCGCCGCATCCAGCTGCAGTTCTTCGGCGGCGTCTCCGAGATCGAGAAGGAGTCCGAGACCCCCGGGCGCGAATTCGTCCTCGCCTTCGTCGGCCCCCTGCTCTCCCTCGTCCTCGCCGGCGTCTTCTACCTCGCCATGTACGGCGTCGAACCCGACACCGTCCCCGGCGTCCTGCTCGCCGGACTCATGATCAGCAATCTGCTGGTGGCCGCCTTCAACCTGCTCCCCGGCCTGCCGCTCGACGGCGGCCGCATGCTGCGCGCCGTCATCTGGAAGATCAGCGGCAAGGCCATGACCGGCACCGTGGCCGCCGCCTGGACCGGCCGCGCCCTGGCCATCGCCGTCCTCGTCGGACTGCCCCTGCTGTCGTACGCCGGCGGCATGAACGAAGGCGGCGACGGCGCCACCGGATTCGACTCCCTCACCGACGCCCTGCTCGCGGCCATCCTCGCCGCCATCATCTGGACCGGCGCCGGCAACAGCCTGCGCATGGCACGGCTGCGCGAGCACCTCCCCGAACTCCAGGCCCGCACACTCACCCGGCGCGCCCTCCCCGTCGCCTCCGACACCCCCCTGTCCGAAGCCCTGCGCCGGGCCAACGAGGCCGGCGCCCGAGCCCTCGTCGTCGTCGACGGCCGGGGAGCCCCCACCGCCGTCGTCCGCGAGTCCGCCATCGCCGGCGTCCCCGAACACCGCCGCCCCTGGGTCGCCGTGTCCGGTCTCGCACAGGACCTCAAGCCCGGCATGAAGGTCTCCGCGGGACTCGCCGGCGAAGCCCTCCTGGACACCCTGCGCGCCACCCCGGCCACCGAGTACCTCGTCATCGAGGACTCCGGCGAGGTCTACGGCGTCCTGTCCACCGCCGACGTGGAGAAGGCCTTCCTCGCCGCGATGGCCAGGCATTCCTAGCGGCCCGGTCCGCCCCGGAGGCGCCCCGCGATGCGGGGCGCCTCCGGGGCGGACCGAAAGAGGGCGGCCGTGCCCGGCCCCTCCTCCGCAGGGGAACCGAACCCCGGAAAATCAACGGTAGGCTAGTGCGCATGTCCGAACCGACCGGTGCCGCCCGCCGTCGCGGGCCCTTCAAGGTCGGGGACCAGGTCCAGCTCACCGATCCCAAGGGACGCCACTACACCTTCACGCTCGAAGCCGGGAAGAACTTCCACACCCACAAGGGTTCCTTCCCCCACGACGAGCTGATCGGCGCCCCCGAGGGCAGTGTCGTCCGTACCACGGGAAACGTCGCCTATCTCGCGCTGCGCCCCCTGCTCCCCGACTACGTCCTGTCCATGCCCCGCGGCGCCGCCGTGGTCTACCCCAAGGACGCGGGGCAGATCCTGTCGATGGCCGACATCTTCCCCGGCGCACGCGTCGTGGAGGCGGGCGTCGGCTCCGGTTCGCTCAGCATGTTCTTGCTGCGCGCCGTCGGAGACCAGGGGATGCTCCACTCCTACGAGCGCCGCGCCGACTTCGCCGAGATCGCCACCCAGAACGTCGAACGCTACTTCGGCGGCCCCCACCCCGCCTGGCAGCTCACCGTCGGCGACCTGCAGGACAACCTCAGCGACACCGACGTCGACCGCGTCATCCTCGACATGCTCGCCCCCTGGGAATGCCTCGAGGCCGTCTCCAAGGCGCTGGTCCCCGGCGGCATCCTCTGCGCCTACGTGGCCACCACCACCCAGCTCGCCCGCACGGTCGAGGCGATCCGCGAGCACGGCACGTTCAACGAGCCGTCCGCCTGGGAGACGATGGTGCGCACCTGGCACATCGAGGGCCTGGCCGTACGCCCCGACCACCGCATGATCGGGCACACCGGCTTCCTGCTCACCGCCCGCCGTCTCGCCGACGGCGTCGAGCCCCCCGTACGCCGCAGGCGCCCCGCGCCCGGCGCGTACGGCGAGGACTACACCGGCCCCGGCGGCGGCAAGGCGGCCGGCGGCGCAGCGTGACCGTCCGACCCCGAAGGGGGGGGGGGGGGGGGGGGAGGGGGGGGGGGGGGGG